>JAOADO010000027.1 GCA_026417275.1 Verrucomicrobiia bacterium | reverse complement strand
GTTCGATTATATTCATCGTCGCGATGGCTACACAGACATTTACTTTGTCATCAACAGAACAAACCAATTTAAAAGTGTGAATTGTTCATTTCGGGTTGTAAACAGGGCTCCGGAACTCTGGAATCCTGTAACAGGCGAGCGCAGGTTTGCCGATGCGTATAAAGTAAGTGAAGAGAGGATTGTTGTTCCTCTTGAATTTCCGCCTTATGGTTCATGGTTTGTGGTGTTTAGAGAACCAGTTTCAAAACACCCGCCAGTCCGTTCAAAGAATTCATATGAGTATAATACACTGATAGAAATTTTACCGCCATGGGATGTTGTTTTTGATAAAAAGTATGTAACGAATGAAAAAGTGGTATTTGATAAACTCATAAGCTGGACACAACATGAACAGCCAGATATTAAATATTATTCTGGAGCTGCGACATATGTTAAGGAATTTTCCGTTCCTCATGTTGATAAGAATAAGAAAGTGTATTTAGACATCGGTAGTCTTCGTGAGCTGGCAGAGGTTAAGTTGAACGGCAAAACTGCTGGTATTCTCTGGGCACCGCCTTTCAGAGTAGAAATCACATCATGTCTGAAACCAGAAACAAATAAACTTGAAATTACGGTGGTTAACTTCTGGCCTAATCGAATTATTGGTGATTTGAATTTTACGGAAGAGAAACGAGTTACGAAAACAAATATAAGAAAATTTACAAAGAACACTCCGCTCATGGAGTCTGGCTTGTTTGGAACGGTTAAGGTGCTGACAAAGGAAGAGTGAGAAGGTATTTCAAACAGAATCGCTTGAAATAATATAAAAATTCAATCTGTATTGGAATACGGACTGAGACGAAGATAAAGATTCTCAAAATTCTTTACAGAATATTGATGACGCAGAGCGATGTTATCTTGACTTAAACATCGTTGTGCTAAATTTTAACTTGTGTCATTGAATAGAAGAAAAATTGTTAAGACATTAGGATTGGGAGTATTTGGACTTGTTGGAATGGGAGCCGCATGGTTTGCGACAACTGGAAACCGAAGAGTTCAATTTCTTCGTCAGCTCATTTATGATGGGAAACGGGGCGCTGAATTGCCGAAGCATAAACCGTTTCCTCAAAATTGGTCGGACAATAATATTACACTGTGCTGGGTGAGCCATTCGACGGTTTTGATTAATTTTTATGGAGTCTGGATTGTAACCGACCCTGTTTTCAGTTCGCGAGTTGGACCCGACCTTTGGTTTGCCACAATCGGTCCCAAGAGATACGTCTTGCCTGCTTTGAGTATTGAAGAGTTGCCAGGATTGGATGTTATTTTGCTCTCGCACGCACATTACGACCATATGGATTTACCAACGTTAAAACTGTTAAAAAACACGCCTCATTTGGTGACAGCAAAAAACACAACGGATATTCTGCAAAAAGCGGACATTAAAAACCCGACTGAACTCGGCTGGGGAGAGTCTCTCGATTTGAACACACAAAAAGGAAAGATTAAAATAACTTCCATTGAGGTTAATCACTGGGGCAGGCGCTGGCCTGATAACACGTATCGTGGTTATAATGGTTACATCATTGAAAGAGGAGGCAAGAAGGTTTTATTCGCTGGTGACACCGCGTATGCCGATTATTTTTCTCGCTATCGCAATAACGGCGGATATGAAATTGCAATAATGCCGATTGGTGCGTACAATCCATGGATTCGCTCTCATTGTTCGCCTGAACAGGCTGTTCAAATGGCAAATGCTGCTGGCGCAAAGTATATTGTGCCTGTTCATCATAAAACATTTAAGTTGAGCGATGAACCGCTCGATGAACCGATTCAGAGATTTCTAATTGCACTTGAAAAAGAAAAGGAACGGGTTGGGTTAAAAGAAGTTGGTGAGACGTTTACACTTGGGAACGCATAGGTAAAAAACTGGATTTCTATTTCCCCTGGCAGAAAATATAGACCAGGATTTAAGAAAAACTTTATTCGTCCCAAAAATCTGGAATAAAAAAATCCCTTTACGATCTGTCGCGAGAAATAATTGTGAGTTTAATTAAATTCTGTCGCTGTTAATCAAGCATAATGAATTGTGTGAGGCAGGGCTTTTTCTCTTTCCGAACCAGGCACAGGAGCAGACAATTTAAGGGTTAATCCAAAATCTCCTCCGAAAGCCTTTTTTACCCCTTTTATAACTTTTTGTATCTGGTCATGCGATGAAATTAGGTTAAATGCGTAACGTTTGTCCACATGGATGATGATTTTTTTTGTTGCCTCATCGAGCTCGATTTTTCTGACGTGAGCCTCGATTAATTCGCGCGTTTCCCTCGGCGAAAGGTTTTCAAGCAACAGTTTGAATGTTTTTTCCATAGGCTTCTCCGTTGTTTTTGTTGTTATTAATAGTTAACAAATCCGTGGTAATTGTTCTCCGCTCAACATATCGAGTATTCGTTTGGTTCCAATCGGACTTAGTCGTGTGACCATACCCGGGTTTTCGGATGTTGCTTTTCCGATAATTGTTGCCCCGCATGAATTTTCATTCGCTCTCATTATTTCGAGGGTTTTCTGGGCGCAATTCTCGGGAACAATTACAATCATCCTTCCTTCGTTTGCCACGTAGAGTGGGTCGAGTCCAAGAATTTCACATGCGGCTTTCACGTGGTCCGAAACAGGGACAGCCGATTCATCAATGTCAATCTGGATTTGCGACGCAACTGCGATTTCATTTAATGCGCTCGCCAGTCCACCGCGTGTTAAATCGCGGAGACAGCGAATTTCTATGTCATTTGCAAGCAAATCCTCCACAATGTCCCATAACGGTGCGCAGTCGCTAATAATTGGTGATTCAAATTCAAGTCCTTCCCGAACAGACATAATTGCCATGCCATGACGTCCCAGGTCGCCGTTCACGATTACCACATCGCCAGGCTTAACATTTTTAGGACTAATTTTAATGTCTTTTTCAATTAAACCGATGCCAGATGTGTTTATAAAGATTCCGTCGCCCTTTCCTTTATCTACAACTTTTGTGTCGCCTGTAACGAATTCTATTCCAACAAGTTTCGCGGCTTTTTGCATGGAATCTACAATGCGGATAAGTGTTTCAATAGGGAAACCTTCTTCAATGATAATTGCGGCGCTCAGCCAGCGTGGTTTTGCTCCGCACATTGCTAAGTCGTTTACAGTTCCAAACACAGCTAACTTGCCTATGTCGCCGCCAGGAAAGAACAGCGGATTTACAACGTAAGAATCGGTAGTAAACGCTATCTTGGCTCCATCAACGTTTAAAACCGCTCCATCGTGTTGTTGGTCAAGAGTGGTGTTTTTAAATGCCGGATAGATAATGTTTTGAAGAAGCTGATGCATCAATTTTCCTCCGCCGCCATGCGCAAGAACAATGGTCTTGTAGTTCCCGATTGGCAAAGGACAAGAAAAAGATTCTTTCATCTCTATGGTTTGCATTGATTAGGCTAAGTGATAATCTGAGTTGATAATTTTATGTTCTCCAGTTGTTATGTTTGAACTCAGCAAACAACAGGCAATGATTTGAAGTAGGTTTTGCATTTGTTCTGGGGGAAAAGAATGATTTTTAACTGCTATTCTCATCATATATAAAATACTACCTTTGTATGGAATTTCAAGAAAATTGGATTAACTCAAACGCAAATTATTTCGAGTCTCTGAGGGTAAGAAAGCGATATCTGTAATAAGCGGAGCATGCTCCTTCGGATGAAACCATCGGAGCGCCCAGAGGATTTTCAGGGGTGCATGATTTTCCGAACGCTGGGCATTCGGAAGGTTTTTTAGAACCCTGCAGAATTAAACCAGCAATACATTCTGTTGATTCTGAAGTAGTTAGGGACTCGACTCCGAAGCGCAATTCCGCGTCGAATTCACAAAATTCTTTTCTCAATGCAAGACCGCTTGCCGGGATGGTGCCAATCCCGCGCCATTTGCGATCAACGATTTCAAAGACGCGATTAATCATCTTTTTTGCGAGCGGATTGCCTTGTTTGCGGACAGAGCGTGTGTATTGGTTTTCCACTTTTGCACTTCCGTTTTCCAGTTGTTGGACGCACATGGCGATTCCCTGCATTATGTCGACAGGTTCAAATCCTGTGACAACGATTGGAACGCGAAATTGTTCCGCAATTGGTTCGTATTCTTCCCATCCCATTACTGTGCAGACGTGTCCGGCTGCGAGGAATCCTTGAATGTGATTTTGGGGGGAGGATAACAGGGCGCGAATGGCTGGCGGCACTAAAACATGTGCAACAAGCATTGAGAAATTTTTAAGATTTTCACTGCGCGCCTGATAAACAGCCATTGCATTGCCCGGAGCAGTTGTTTCGAAGCCAACTGCGAAAAAAACAACCTGTTTTGAAGGATTTGCTCTGGTAATTTTTAACGCGTCCATTGGAGAGTAGACTGTCCGCACGTCTCCGCCATGTGCCTTTACTGAAAGCAAATCGGTTTTGCTTCCAGGAACGCGAAGCATATCGCCAAATGAGCAAAAAATCACATCTTTTCGACCCGCGATTTCGATTGCTTTGTCAATTATTTCAATCGGTGTCACACATACAGGGCATCCGGGTCCATGTATGAGGGAGATTTTTTTCGGAATCAATTCGTCAATCCCGAATTTGATGATTGAATGCGTCTGACCGCCGCAAATTTCCATTATTGTCCAATTCTGCCTGGTAATTTTTTTGATGTGTTCGGACAATTTATTTACGGTGTCGGCATCGCGGTATTCATCAAGATATTTTAACATTGGAGGATAGTCTGAATTTGATGAGTAAAATTATTTGTTGGAAAAGATTCAATGGTTTCAAGTTTCCGAAAAAGATTTCCACAAGTTTGCTAATTTTATTTCTTCGGGCGTTCCCGCAAAGGCAACGATTCTGTATTTCAACATCAGGGACTTACCGCTTTCAAAGTTCATCTGTTTTTCGATAAAATTAAACGTGGTAGGGGACATAAATCCATAATCGCGTGTGAACCATGGGCAAATGTGCCACGGATTTTTGGGATGGTCGAAGAGAGCTATACCTTCGATAAATTCCGATTTTTTTCTTTTTCCAAAAAAGGCGCACCATTCCGATTTTTTGCCAAAGGTGCCCTTTTCGCCTTTGTCTCCTTCCGCGTTAATCAGGTTTCCGCCGGCGGAAGGTGTGATGTCGGGCGCAGCGCGGATGGCGAACAAGGAATGATTTGTTTTTTGAATTGTCACATCAACGACTGCCTTCCATGCAATTTCCCAATCGATGAAGTATAATTTATCCGAATTGATTGCGACCGTGATTTTTCGCGAATCTTCCATGACAACCTGATTTTCAGGCGATGTCCATTTGCATTCATCGAATATAGTTATTTGTTTTTCTGTAAGATTGATGACTTTTGGTGTGTTCGAAATAATGCGTCCTTTATTCAATTCCTGCGACCAGTAGTCGTCGCCGTTCACGCGGTCGCATCCAAAAAAGACGGAGCGATGATGATGCCATGGAAGCGCGGACTCGGTGGTCAGAGATATTCCACTGGCTGGTCCGGCGAGCGGATACATGTACGGATATTTTTGCGAAGGATGAGCCCTGTATGCCGTGATTATTTCGTTGTTGAACCTTATCCAGATGTCATAGCCGGATTGATTGAATGTAAGACCTTCCGAACTGGATGTCGGCGAAGGAGGGGACATCGGTTTAAGGTTTTGGGCGATGGATTTTTTCGCAAATGCTGTTGCCAAGCCAAGACATGCCGCAGTTTTTAAAAAACTGCGTCTGGTGATTATGTTTTTTGGTGTGTTTTTAACATTCATTTTACAAATCTTTTTAATCCCGTTTTTTCAGCCATGAAATCTCTATTTCTTCGAGCGTCTTGCCTTTAGTTTCAGGCGCTAAAAATAGCATTACTAATATTAAAACGATGCACATGAATCCGTAAAGGTAGAAAGGAAAGGCGCGATTGAATTTTTCGACAAGCCATGGGTTTGAATCAATCATTGGGAATGTTTGGGTGACTACAAAATCTGCTCCCCATAGAAAGACTGTGGCAATGCCCATTGCCCTGCCGCGGACGCGGGTGGGAAAGATTTCTGACAGTATAACCCATGTTACAGGACCAACCGAAAGTGCAAAACAGGCAATATAGCCGATGATAAAAATAAGAATCCATGTGGGGTGTTTTTGTGTTTGGGCGGCAATTCCCATGGAAATCAGCGAAACGCACATGCCCGCAGAGCCTGTAATCATCAGCGGTTTGCGTCCAAGTTTATCCACAGTCCAGATGGCGATTATTGTGAACGCGACATTCACAAAACCTATGACGATTGTCTGAAGCATAGCCCCGTCGATTCCGGAACCAAGTTGTTTAAATATTTCTGGCGCAAAATAAAGAAAAACATTAATGCCTGTAACCTGTTGAAGGATGGCAAGGAGGATGCCAATTACTAAAACTCTGAATAAGCTTTTGCTGAAAAGAACTTTTATAGAATCCTCTTCAATGGCAATTATTGTTTTAATTGATTCTAATTCGGTCTTTGCGTATTCTGCTCCGTGAACTTTTGTTAGTATCTCAAACGCTGTATGTTCTCTGCCTTTTTTGGTTAGCCAGCGCGGGCTTTCTGGAGCAAAAATGAGCGAAGATATGAAAATCAATGACGGAACAACGCCAATGCCAAACATCCAGCGCCATCCCATCTCTACGTTCCATGTTTCATTTTTTCCTGCGGCGATGTAGTAGTTTACAAAATATGTAATAAGCATGCCGCCGACGATTGCCAGTTGGTTTACAGAAACCATTCTGCCGCGGATTTTCGCGGGAGAAACCTCGGCAATATAAATTGGCGAGCCCAGCGACACTATGCCAACTGCGACGCCAGCAAGGATTCGAAAGACGGCAAACTCTGCTAGACTCCCTGCTGCGGCGCAAAAAAGCGAGGTTATGAAAAACAAAAATCCTGCAAAAAGAAGTGTTCGTTTTCTGCCGAGCCAATCGCTTAAAAATCCCGCGATTAAAACGCCCGTCATACATCCGATTAAGATGCACGAAGCTGCCCATCCCTTCATTGCGTTGGAGAGAGTAAACTTCATTGACAGGAATCCAATCGCGTCGGCAATTACGGCTGTATCGTAGCCGAACAAAAGCCCCCCGAGCGCGGCAATAATACAAATTGTGGTTACATAAAAAATATTTTGTCTGCAATTTTTCCCATCCTCTGTCTGGTTCATATGAATGTAAAAAATGGCATGGTTTTAGCAATTTTTATTAGATTAAATTACGCTTCATCGAGCCATCTCTTTAACATCTCTTTGCAATTAATCATGGCTTTCAGGAGTGCTTCTTTTGAAGGGGGATTTCCCTTGCCAGCATAATCAAATTCAATGTGTATTGAATACGGCTCGTTGTAACCAATTTTTTTGAGGATTTTGAAATAATCGGATTTACTGAATTCGCCTTCGCCGAACGGAACGAAAGACCGTGGACGTTTAACGTCCTTGATGTAAGCGATTTTGAAGTGAGACTTGATAAGGTCGAATTTGGAGCGCCAGTCGTCGCCGTGAACAATTATTGCGTGGGCAAGGTCAAATGCCACGCCGATTTCGTTCGGGTCAATATCCTTTATAAGTTCATGCAACTCATCAATGTTACCGCCGAAATAGATTTGTTTGCCCGTGGGTGAATGATTCTGAAAAATTGCCGTGATTCCGATTTTTCTATTTAGCGCGGCTAATTCCTTTAGTTCCTCCTTTTTGCGGTCAATTTGTTTTTGAAGCGGTTCGTCGTCGCGATGGTAGGACATGCCAAGTCGATAATATTTTATGCCCGATTTTTTAGCTGTTTTAAGCACATTTTCCGCAAACGGAGATTTAATGCTGGTTATACCGCTCGTTAGAAGTAGGGTATTGCAACCGCGTTTTTTCAATTCTTCAGCGTATGAAGGAAGTTCTTTTTCTACATTTTTTGGTTCAATTTCGCCGCCTTCGCGGACGGGGCAATCCACGCCATCGTAGCCAGCCATGGCGGTTAATTCTGCAGATTCATCAAATTTAAGTTTTAAAGGTTGATATATTTTACTGAAAATAACGATTCTGGTTTTGGGTTCCTTCTCCGCGCAAAATGCGTTCAATCCAATTGCAAGCGCGGCGGCAGAAGCAGTTTTTAAAAAGTCACGACGCGTTAATAATTTGTTGTGGTTCATGAGAAGAAAGTTTCCAACATTTTTGTATTCTTATCAAGGCGAGAAATCGGGATAAGTTAGGATTGTTGATTAAAATGATTCTGGTAATATAGTTAAACCGATATGGAAAATAAAAAACAGTCAGCTATAGAAAAGATAAAGAAACAGGCATACGATTTTATTGAAGAGCGAAATCCAGATGCTTTAGCCGAAGAACGCGTTCCGATTCACCGCATAGTTCTCCATTTTATAGTGGTTGTTATTAAGAATTTTGTTAGAAACAGGTGTTTGCCGCGTGCGGCTGGTCTTGCTTATACGACTTTGCTCGGGTTGGTTCCATTGCTTGCTGTGGCGATTGGCGTGAGTACAAGTCTTCTGCAGAAGCAGGGGGAAGAACCAATTCGTCAGATGGTTGACAAGTTGGTGGCATATGCGGCTCCGGCGCTTGACCTTGAAGTGAAAAAAGACGGTGTGGAGATGTCGGGCAAAAGACGGGAGGTGGTGGCGAAGATAACCGAGTTTGTGTCTAACATCCACAGCGGGACTCTTGGGGCGACTGGTGTCATAGCGTTAATATTTATCGCAGTTTCTCTATTAAGAAATGTTGAAACGGCGATTAACGACATCTGGGGAGTAGCGCGCGCGCGAAATATTGTGAATGCAATTGTTCAATATTGGTCTGTGATTACCCTTGGACCTTTAATTTTTATTGTAGCGATTGGCTTGACGTCCTCGGTGTATATAAAATACACAAGTGAGTTTATAACCATGTTGGGACCTGTTGGCAGATTAATCATTTTTTTGCTCCCGTTTGGAATATTGAGCTTTGCTTTTGCGGTTTTCTATCAATTGATGCCCAACACCCGTGTGCAATGGCGCGCGGCGCTTGTTGGCGGAATTGTTGGCGGGACATTGTGGCAGTTAAACAGTATGTTCAACACGTTGTATATAAACAAAGTTGTTACATACAGCAAAATTTATGGAAGTCTTGGAATGTTGCCTGTGTTTTTAATTGGGCTTTATTTTTCATGGGTGATACTGCTTCTTGGGGCGCAGGTGGCTTATGTTTATCAAAATCGCAAGGCATATATTCAGGAAAAAATGAGTGAAACGGTGAATGAACGGGGACGCGAGTTTGTCGCTTTAAGAATAATGGTTCAGATTGCAAGGGCTTTTGAACAGGGTTATGGTCCGCAAAAGATTAACGTGATTGCGAACGCTCTGGGAGTGCCGTTTCAGCTTACTTCGCGAGTCCTTTCAACGCTGGCGAGCGAAGGACTGCTGGTAACAACGTTTGCAGGGGAGAATGCTTATTTGCCATCCAGACCGCTTGAAAAGATTACCATTTACGACGTAATTAAAGCAATTCGTTGCGGCAATGGGAGGGAATTGGAAACCACGAATGATGTGATTAGACCTTTTGTTAGATTTTACTTCGACAAGATTTCCGCGGCTGAAAAATGCGTGGCGGATAAGACGACGTTGAAAGAACTCGCGGCAATTGACCCGACAAGTAAAGAATCGTTGCAGATATTATCATTAACGCCAGAACCAGTTTCTAAATAATTTTTGTATGAACAATAGCGAATGCAACAGGAATATCCATGGTTTTTCTATGGAGAGCAAAACGGCTCTTCCCATGTTTGAATATGAACGCAAACTTTTTCAAAACGGTGTAAAAAGTGTTGCAGGCGTGGATGAAGCCGGACGCGGTCCGCTTGCAGGACCAGTTGTTGCCGCGGCGGTGGTTTTGCCGTTCGAGTGGTATGAAAATGGTTTGCCCGAGAGTCTTGCGGGATTGAACGATTCAAAACAACTATCCGAACGGAGACGAGAAATGTATTTTGAAGAGATTATTCGAATGAAAGAAATCTTATATGGTGTTGGGATTGTTGAGGCGCAGGAGATTGATTCAATCAATATTTTAAACGCGACGCTAAAAGCGATGACACTTGCAATAAACAGATTGCCAGTAATGCCTGAACATATTCTGATTGATGGGAATCGTGGAATTCCAGTTGCCTTGTCTCAAACTCCTGTGGTTAAAGGAGATTCAAAAAGTTTCAGCATTGCCGCCGCAAGCATAATTGCAAAAGTTACAAGAGATAGAATTATGCTGGAATACGATAAAAAATATCCGAGTTATGGCTTTTCATCGCACAAAGGTTATGGCACGGCTGAGCATCTGGAGTCGATACGGCGATTGGGTCCCTGTCCAATACACAGAAAGTCTTTTGCCCCGTTAAATCAAATACAGTTAACACTGTTTTAGATTTTTCCAGATGTTGTCTCGTTTTTTAAATTTTCTGAAAGCCATTTTTGTTAAATCTAATTTGCCTCCGCATTTAAAGTCCGGAAAATATGGGGAGAATGCGGCAAAAAAATTTCTCAAATCAAAAGGGTTAAAATTTCTAACATCTAATTATAACTCTGGCAGAGGAGAAATTGACCTCATATTCAGGGATGGAGATTGTCTTGTTTTTGTGGAAGTTAAGACACGCGACACATCAAGCTGGACAAGACCGGAGAAGGCTGTGGATTTTCGAAAGCGAAAGGCACTTTCGCGCGCCGCGTGGGATTACATCAGATTGCTTAAAAATCCGCGACTAAAATTTCGCTTTGATATAGTAGAGGTAATTACCAGGAACCAACAGGTCCAGGAAATCCGTCATATCGAGAACGCTTTTAACGTTAAAATGATTTTGTAGTCGTTAGTTTTTTGATAGTCTTTGTTTAGATTCATCCAAACATATTTTTGTTAAGATAGCCCGATGGCTCTTCCATCCGGAGAAATCTTTATTTTTGCGGCGGCTGGCACTTTTGGCAAGCCAGGCATAGTTACAATGTGTCCGCAAATGACTACCACAAAGCCTGCGCCTGCGCTGATGCGCAGTTCGTTGACTCTTATTTTGAATCCGCTCGGCCTGCCTCTTAATGCGGCGTCGTCAGATAATGAAAGCGCAGTTTTTGCTACGCATATTGGCAAGTTTGAGAAGCCCAACTTTTCGAGCGTTTTGAGGTCGCTCTGGGCGCTTTTATCAAATTCTACGCCATCTGCTCCGTAGATGGTTTTTGCAACCTTTTCGATTTTCTTTTCAAGCGGCAGGTCAAGGTCGTATAAAAATCTGAATTTGCGTCTCTTATTTTTTTGGATTGTTCGAAGGACCGCGTTTGCAAGGTCAACAGCGCCTTCTCCCCCTTTTTCATAGTGTTCAGCTACGATCGCCTCTACGTCGTTTTTCTCGCAGAATTTCACGATTGCTGAAAGCTCTTGCGGTTTATCATCCAAAAATCTGTTGATTGCGACGACTGGTTCGAGACCAAACGCCCGTATGTTTTCTATATGTTTTAATAAGTTTCCAAATCCGCCGTCTGCTTTTTTGCCGCCGTGATATTCGATGGCTTTTACGGTTGCGACAATTACTGCCGCCGATGGTTTCAAACCTGCTGTTCTGCATTTTATATGGAAGAATTTTTCGGCGCCGAGGTCTGTGGCGAATCCTGCTTCGGTGACAACGTAGTCAGCAAGTTTAAGCGCCATTCGAGTTGCAATGGCAGAATTTGCACCGTGAGCAATGTTCGCAAAAGGTCCACCGTGTACAAAAGCAGGCGTGCCTTCCATGGTTTGAACCAGGTTTGGATGAATCGCGTCCCGAAGTAAAACCTGCATGGCTCCAACAGTCTGTAATGCCTCGGCGCGTATCGGTTCGCCTTTATAAGTAAAGGCAACAACCATGCGGGCTAATCTGTCGCCAAGGTCGAAGAAGTCTTTTGCAAGACATAGAATCGCCATCACTTCGGAGGCTGGATTAATATTAAAGCCATCCCTTCGCGGCACGCCATGCATTGGACCGCCGAGTCCAATTATTATGTCCCGCAGGGCACGGTCGTTAAGGTCAATCACTCTTTTGAGTACGACTCTTCGTGGGTCAATCCCCAGTTCGTTCCCGTGTTGCAAGTGGTTGTCGAGCATTGCCGCAAGCAGGTTGTTAGCCTTTTCGACGGCATACATGTCGCCAACAAAGTGCAGGTTAATGTCTTCCGCCGGCGCTACCTGCGCTTTACCTGAACCTGTGCCGCCGCCTTTTATCCCAAAATATGGTCCAAGCGATGGTTCGCGAATGCAAATCATTGACTTTTTCCCAATTGTTCGAAGTGCGTCGCCAAGCCCGATTGTTGTAGTTGTTTTGCCTTCGCCTTGCGGTGTTGGCGTCATCGCGGTAACGAGTATTAGCTCTCCGTCTTTTTGGGTTTGTCTTTCGACTAATTCGTCAATGAGAATCTTGGCTATATAATGCCCGTGATTCCAGACTCTGTCTGGATTAATTTTAAGTTCCTCCGCTACGGCGTTAATCTTTCGCGGTGGCAAGCATTCATTTCTTCCGTTTAAACCAGTGGACATAATTTTGAACTTTTATATTAAAACGCAAATAATTACAATATCCAAATACTTCGGCGGTTTGATGAGCAGTCATTTGGGAATAACGCATTATTATTAGATGGACAAACACCATATTTAATGGAAGAAAGCCACACCACTGTGTCCTTGCAGGGAAAAGGATGTGTTTTTCAGCCAGTCTGCATTATATCATGCAGAAGTTGCATTTCCCCTTCTGCCGCCTTTAAACATGAGAAAAGGTTAATTTTTACTCAGTATTTTAAATAAAAAATTAAGGGCAGAATTTATTTCTGTTCCTGTGTTTTTCCTGACTGAGAACGCAAACTATCCGCAAATTCCTGCCAGAGTTCATCAACGGTTTTTCCTGTTATATCTTTGAACATTTCAACTTTGAACTTTCCTTCGCGTAATGGCTGGTTGAGTTTTTTGACAAGTTCTTTGTCGTATTTCTTCTCAGCCCATTCCAGAAAGATTGCCGTAGTTTTGTAAGAATCGCGATAACTTGCCCTGTCCGGGTTAATGCGCGGACGACGGGCATTGGGTTCAAAACAGCAAATTCTTATATAATCCGCGATGCCTTCGACTAACCAGCCTGGTTTTGAAAACCCGGGTTGGGCTTCAGGATAAGCCTGAACAATATGCGTTAATTCATGAATTATCATTCCCCAATCATTTGTGTTGCTACGCACGTAATTTGCTGAGACGCTGATGGATGCCCTTGATGTGCCTGCTACGCCGCGCATGTTTTCGCGAAAGCGAATTTTTATTGTATCGTATGGTTTGAACCCTTCGCTATCAAGGAGTTTTACAATTTTTGGATACCATTCTGCCGACATTTCGCCAGATTTAAACGCCCAGTCTTTGAGGTCCGGTGTTTCGGTGGCATCAACTGAAATTGTGGCTATCAACTTTCCTTCCGAATTAGTCGAATTATATACGCGGGTGAGAGATTCATTGTCTGCAGCAACAAGAAAACTCTCCAGTATGATTCCCGTCAACAAAGCGGCTAACATCTTCATAGATTTTATCCTTATATTTTCTTTTTATTATATTAGACAAATAGTTTATAATCTGTTGAATAAAATTAAAAGAAATAAAATCGAATTAGTTGATTTGTTAGTAACGATACGGATTTGAAAACCATAATTTTATGAAAGAAATTCTGGAGTCCATCAGTTGGTTTGACTTTGTTGTTATTGGTTTTTTGGTCGCTGGCATTTTGCGCGGCAGAAAACGTGGAATGTCGCAGGAGTTGATTGATGTTTTTATGTGGGTAGGAATTGTGGTGGGCAGCGCTTTGGGTTATAAATTAGTCGGTTCATTGATTAATCAGAAAACTGGTTTGGAATTGCTCTGGTCAAATGTTCTTGGGTACTTTGCCATCGTTCTTGTGTTGTTAATAATAGAGTCCATCCTTGATAAACTGTTTCATGATATGCTTGTTGGCTCGGACATTTTTGGAGTTCTCGAATACCCGCTTGGCATGTTATCAGGTGCAATCCGATTTTTATGCATGTTATTGTTAATGCTTGCGTTGTTGAACGCGAAATTGGTCACCGATGCAGAACGACTGGCAGAAATTGAAAAACAGAAGAAGGAACTCGGAAAGACGTATTTCCCAACACTTGGAGAAATTCAGGACTCGATTTTCAACAAATCCATATCAGGTAAATTTATCAAAAACAATCTATCATGGTGTTTGATACAGAGTGTTCCGTCGCAAACTCCGCCTGCTGTTAGAAGACAAAACGAAAAATCAATAAAAGATCAAAAACAAAGAATGATTGATAGTCTAACAAAGTAAATATTCTCTGTTTTTAAGATTAAAATCTCTGTTTAACTTCATTTGAATTCTGTATATTAAATTTGATGGCTGTAATACCGTCATATTTAATTGAACAGGTTCGTAGTTTGAACGATATTGCCGAGGTTATTGGAAGTTATTTTCCTTTAAAACGTTCTGGTGCGAACTATTTTGCCCTGTGCCCATTTCATAAGGAAAAAACGCCAAGTTTCTGTGTGAATCCCCAGAAACAGATTTTTTATTGTTTTGGTTGTCATAAGGGCGGCAATGTAATTACCTTTTTGATGGAGTATGAAAATCTTACTTTCACCGAAGCGGTGAAGAAACTTGCCGAGAGAGTAAATATCCAGGTCCAGTTTGAATCTGGACCTGATGTTGGGGTTAAACAATTAAAAGAACGATTGTATGAAATTCACGCGTTAATAGCCGAAAGGTGGCATAACTGTTTGTTGAACGAAGCGGCAGGCGAACCAGGAAGGCAATATCTTAAAAAGCGAAACATTACGCATGAAGCGATTAAAATTTTTAAGATTGGTTTTGCTCCGGATGCGTGGGATGATACTTTGAATTGGGGGATATCCAGAGGCTATTCTTCTGAACTGCTCGAAAAAGCCGGGTTGGTGATAAAAAAGGAGGGCACGGAAAAATATTACGATAGGTTTCGCGGCAGATTGATGTTCCCGATTTGCGACGAGCAGGGCAGGGTTGTCGCCTTCAGCGGAAGAGTAATAAGCGGAGATGAAAAAACGGCAAAATACGTAAACTCTCCAGAAACTCCTATCTTTACAAAAAGTCGTGTTTTTTATGGATTGGACAAGACAAAAAAAGCAATTCTTGATTCTGGTTGTGCCGTGGTCTGCGAGGGGCAAATTGATTTAATATCATGTTATACTGGTGGTGTAAAAAATATAGTGGCACCTCAGGGAACGGCTTTTACCGCCGAACATGCGGGGATATTAAAACGGTATACGAGCGAGGTTGTTCTGTGTTTTGATTCTGACAGTGCTGGTCAAGATGCGGCGGTCCGCGCTTTTCCGCATCTTGCAGGCGAGGGTTTGTCGGTAAAAGTTGCGTTTGTGCCAGCCCCGCATGACCCGGATAGTTTTATTAAAACCCATGGCGCCGATGAATTTAAAAAACTTATAGAAAATGCACGGAGTTTTTTTGATTATTATTTAGAAAAACTTTGCGCTGAAAATAATATTTCTACAGATAGAGGAAAAACCGCCGTTGTTCAACAGTTTGGGGCAATGTTAAAAAGGACAGCAAGCCCGGTTTTAATGGAGGTGTATCGGAATAAACTTGCTGGAAGACTCGGCGTCAGCGCTCAATCAGTGGCTGAAGAAATTAAAAGAATTAAAATCCAGCAAAACATTTCGGAACAGGAGACGAAACCTCCCTCCGAGCCAGAGAAAAATCCTCCGATTTCAAAAGACGATGTGTGGTTGCTCAGGCTTATTTTTCAATACGATAAGTGTGTAAACATTTTTCAGCAATTTCTCGACCTTGAATGGATATCCGACCTTCGCGTCCGCTATATTCTATCTAAAAGGCTTTTCAGAGAAACGAAATGGTGCGGGGTTTCAGACTTTATTCAGGAGTTGGAAACTGCTGAGTTTGCGGCTATTGTTACCGCAGCCACAATTGAAGCAACGGAAATCCCGAATCCAGACAGGTTAAGTCAGGATATTATTTTAAAATATCGCAATAAATATCTGGATAGAAGAATTGCTGAATTGAAAATGCAATTGTTTGCAGCCGGTGCGGACGAAGATGTTCGAAATAAACTGTTATCACAAATTGCCGAGTTGAATGCTTCGAAGCGGTCTCCTCTAAAAGTCGTTAATAGAGCGGGAAATTAGAGTACGCTATTGAATATTGAGCTACTCTGCGACTTCCCATTTAAGAACCTTTACAATTGCGCCTTTTTGCAGCACTGTATGTGGTGGAACATCAACTATTCCGTTCGCGTTAAAAAGAGAACCAAGACCGTAAGAGGTCTGCAATCCTGCAAGTTTAATCCGTTTGTGTTCATCAATCTTTACTCGTGCAAAATATCGGCGTTTTCCCGGATTTCTAATTTCTTCAATCAATTCGCCTTCTTCGGACGGAAGTTCAATGTTGGATGCTCCAATTATTTTCATTAATGCCGGACGAATAAGCAGTGAATAAGAAACTGCGGCAGACACTGGATTTCCCGGAAGTCCGAAGAGATATTTTGATGAATTAAACATTCCGAAAATGAAAGGTCTTCCTGGTTTCATCATCACACGCATATACTCGAATTTTAGAGATGGTATTTTAGCCAGCGCATTCTTTAAAATATCCAGTTTGCCTTCAGACGCCCTGCCTGTGGTAATCACTACATCCGAGGATTCAAATGCCATGTTAATTTTTGAATAAATTTCCTCTTCGTTGTCCTCGATTAGCTCTGTTTGAATATCCTGCGCAGCAAATTTTTTTACCATGTTGCCGATTAACAATGAATTTGATTCATAGATTTGTCCGGGCTTTATGTTTTCATCAGGTTTTCGCAGTTCACTGCCGATTGAAATAATATGGATTCTTAATTGCCGTGCGACGGAGACGTCTTTTACCCCGAGGGCGGACAACGCGGCAATTTGCCCGGTTGTCAGTTTATCGCCCACGTTTGCCACCATTGTTCCATACATTAAATCTTCGCCGCGTTTTCGGATGTTTTGCCACGGACGCGATGGGTAGTTAATTCGTATTATATTTTCTTGAGTTTGCGAATGTTCGCCAAACCCGAGAGGCACGACTGCGTCTGCTCCAATCGGGATTCTCGAACCAGCAAAAACCTGGACGCATTCGCCGGAATTTAATTCTTTTTCATAATGTTCCCCTGGTTTGGCAATGCCGACGAGTTGAAGGACAGCAGGTTCATCGTTGGTGGCGTTTAAAACGTCGGATGTAATGACCGCATAGCCATCTGTGTCCGAGGTGTCAAAAGAAGGTAAATCCCCAGGAGCAATAATTTTACGAGAACAGATGCGTCCATGCGCTGTCTTCAGCGGAACAGTTTCTTCACCAGTTCTCTTCACAATCGCCAGAACCCTGGCTCGTGCTTCTTCCAGCGAAATCATAAATGTTAAACCGAGTCTATTTAAATCTAACCGAAAACCGTGTGTAATTTCTATGTTTTATTTTTATTTTTGTCTTTAATATTTATGGTGTCGGATATCAGAATTGACATATGTCTATAACGACAGGAAAAGGCGATGATGGAACGACTTGCGTGATGTTTAATCGCAGGGTGCCCAAGTGGCACCCAAACGTCGAAGCATGTGGAACTGTGGATGAACTTAGCGCGGCGCTTGGTGTTGTTCGCTCAATGTGCCGCAGTAAAGAAATGAAAGAAAGAATTTTTCAGATTCAAAATGACCTTATAGGTTTAATGGGAGAGTTGGCTACGTTGCCGCAGGACATGGAAGTTTACCAATCCTCCGGTTTTAAATGTTTAAAAAAAGAAGATGCGGAACGACTTTACGACTGGATAAAAGAATATTCAAAAGAAATTGATGGGTTGCGTGGATGGGCTATTCCTGGAGAAACAAAACTTTCCGCCGCAATAGAACTGGCAAGGGCTATCTGCAGACGCGCAGAACGGCGTGTTTGTTTCCTTCAAAGACGCTCGAAGAATTTCAACCAGGCAATTATTGTTTATTTAAATCGTCTCGGCGATTTGTTGTGGCTTATGGCGCGAATTACAGAGAGGAAGAATGCCAGATAATTATTTGCGTGTTTAACATGAATTTGCGGTGGAAATTTGACTTTTGTTTTTCTTTAATTTAAGGGTCATAGACGGAAAGGTTTGCTTGTCTTAAGATGGTTAACGTCATTTAAAGTTGAAAAACGGACAAAAGGTTGTAATATAACTGCGGTTGGTTTTATCATGGCTTGGTATCGCCTAATGTAGGATTTTCTATTTTATGGGATCGTCTTTGGAAGGGAACAACGGACAATACGCAACTGTGCAAGTTGTTGAGGGCGAAAGGGCTTTTTCATTGAAAGCTCTCGACGTCGCTATTGACGATGCCCTTGCCTGGCTTGAGAAAGAACAAGACGACGAAGGTTTCTGGGTAGGAATCCTTGAATCGAATTCATGCATGGAGGCACAGTGGATTCTTGCCATGCATTTTTTGGGAATAAAAGACGACCCTAAAATGCCAGGCGTCATCAAAGCAATTTTAAAGGAACAACGCCCGGATGGTTCATGGGAGGTTTACCACGAGGCTCCAGAGGGAGACATAAACACCACGGTTGAATGCTATGCCGCCCTGCGATGTGTTGGTTTTAAGCCAGACGATGAACCGTTAAAAAAGGCGCGCCAATGGATAATGTCACACGGCGGTTTAAAACGAATTCGAAATTTCACAAAATTCTGGCTTGCATTGATTGGTGAATGGCCCTGGGAGTATACGCCAGTTGTGCCGCCGGAAATAATACTTGTCCCGGTCTGGGCTCCGTTCAATATATATTGGTTTGCAAGTTGGGCGCGTGCGACTGTTGTTCCGCTGGCTATCCTTTCGGCTCGTCGCCCGGTAAAACCACTTCCGCCAGACAGAAAACTAGATGAACTGTTTCCCGAGGGGAGAGAAAACTTTGACTATTCCATCCCAAAACGGTTGAGCGGTTTCTGGCCCACGTTCTTCCGTGTAAACGAGAAATTTCTGCATTATTACATGAGCAGTCCGTGGAAACCGTTCCGTGAAACTGCCATTAAATTGTGTCTTGAGTGGATAATTCGCCACCAGGACCCTGATGGCGCATGGGGTGGGATTCAGCCACCATGGATTTACAGTTTGATGGCTCTTTACACGGAAGGTTATCCTGTGGACCATCCAGTTCTCTTTAAAGGACTTGATGCATGGAATCACCACTGGAGTTATCGACGGGGCGATGCTATCTACATTCAAGCAAGCGAGTCAATCGTATGGGATACTGTGCTCGTCCTCCAGGCATTGCTTGATTGCGGGGAAACCTTCGAAACATTCCCGGGTATGAGAAAAGCCCTCGAATGGATTCTGAATAAACAGATTTTTGTCAAAGGCGACTGGGCTATGACCGTAAAAGGCGTCGAATGCGGTGGCTGGGCTTTTGAGCGCGCAAACAGGCTTTATCCGGATATTGACGACACAGCGGTTGTAATGACCGTGCTTGCTCGAATACGGGAAATTGCCCCAAAAGAATATCTACCGCGCATAGATTACGCATTA
>JAOADO010000026.1 GCA_026417275.1 Verrucomicrobiia bacterium | reverse complement strand
GTTTATATGTGCGTTAGTGGACCTACATATGAAACGCCTGCTGAAATAAAGGCATTCTCTATTTTAGGTGCAGACGCAGTTGGAATGAGCACTGTGCCAGAAGCGATAGTTGCGAGGCAATGTGGACTTGAAGTGGCGGGGTTAAGTTGTATTACGAACATGGCGGCTGGATTAAACAAAAAACCGTTATCGCATGCAGAGGTTCTGGAAGTCGGAGAAAAGGTTGGAGAAAAAGCGGCAAAGATGATTGAAGAATTTGCTAAGTTATATGCAACAGGATGAAAAATGTTCTGAGCTCCTTGTGAGGTTTGCTCTCAACGCAATGGAGAATGCGGTGGCGCCATATTCAAAATTCAAAGTCGGTGCTGCAATAATTACGGAAGAGGGGAAAGTTTTTTCCGGCGCGAATGTGGAGAGCGCAAGTTTTGGTTTAACGTGTTGCGCAGAAAGAGTGGCTCTTTTTAAAGCTCTTACCGAAGGTTATAAAAATTTTAAGACAATTGCGATTACAGCGGCGATTGAAAATGGTCCCATGCCTTGCGGCGCGTGTCGCCAGCTATTAGCGGAATACGCATGGGACGCAGATGTATGGATTTTTGACAGCAGGAATACGGAAAACATCAGGAAATTCAAGGTCTCAGACCTTTTACCAGAGCCATTCAGGAAATTTTGACATTCAACGAGCCTGTCCCCAAATCATTATAAAACTACGGATGCTTCGATTCTAATTTTGGTTCGCAAAACGAGTAATTTATTTTCTGGCAGAAAAAATCAAGATGGCTACACTTTTTTATTATGAAATCAGCGAGATTAATAGTAGTTGTTCTGCAAATTTTATTTTTGAATTCTTCTTTTTCTCAAGAAGGATGGATATCGCTTTTTGACGGGAAATCACTTGATGGATGGAAAGCGTCGGAAAATCCATCGTCATTTAAAGTTGAAAATGGCATGATTATCGCAAGCGGCGAACGCGCGCATCTGTTTTACACAGGGAGAGACGGTGGTGCTGATTTCAAAAATTTTGAATTCGAGGTTGAATTTATGACAGCCCCTCATGCCAATTCTGGCGTGTATTTCCATACTGCGTATCAGGAAAAAGGATTTCCAGGCAGAGGCTTTGAAGTTCAAATCCATAATTCACCGCGCGAAGTCAATGGTTATCGAGAAAACAAACTCTCTGGCAGTTTATATGGCATCCGCAATGTATACAAACCGCTCGCAGAAGATGAAAAGTGGAACAAATTCCGCATTGTTGTAAAAGGAAAGCGGGTTCAAATTTATCTCAATGATATTAGTGTTGTTGATTATGTTGAACCGAATGAACTGCCAATGCGGGGGACACGTCCAGGTAAAAGGCTTGACCATGGTACTTTTGCGTTCCAGTGCCATGACCCGGAAAGCAAGGTGTGGTTTCGAAACATAAGAGTCAAACGGTTCCCGGACGATGCAGTGTCCGAAAAAACTCCAAAAGAGAGATTCACAGATTATGAAATAGAAATTATCAGGCTCGGCGGAGGAAATTATCCGGTGATAAATCTCCATGCACATCTGAAAGGCGGTCTTATGATTGAGGATCTTCTTGAGCAATCCAAACAAAGCGGGGTTTTTTACGGTGTTGCTGTTAACTGTGGACTTAATTTTGCGATAACAAACGATGTTGGTATTGAGTCATTTTTAAACTCTATGAAAGGGAAACCCGTCTTCATTGGTATGCAAGCCGAAGGCAGAGAATGGGTAAACTTGTTCTCAAAAGATGCAATCAAAAAGTTCGATTACGTTTTTACCGATGCCATGACAATCTTTGACAATAATGGGAAACGGATGCGATTATGGATTCCTGAAGAAGTGGGTGAAATCAAGAACAAGGAGGCATTCATGGAAATGCTTGTGGAAAAGACTGTTCAGATTTTAAATACTGAACCGATAGACATTTATGTGAATCCGACCTATTTACCAGACCAGATTGCAAAGGATTACGACGTTCTATGGACAGAACAGAGGATGCAAAAGGTAATTTCTGCGGCGGCTAAGAATAAAATTGCCATTGAAATAAACAGTCGTCTTAAACTTCCATCTCCGAAATTCCTGAAACTGGCTAAGGAAGCGGGATGCAAATTCACGTTCGGAACAAATAACGCAGACCGCAATATTGGAGACCTTGAGTATTGCTTCCAGATGGTTAAAGAACTCGGTCTCAAATGGCAGGATATCTGGGTACCGACATTGAAGGAGAAGTGAGTATAGACCTTTACAATTAAGACATGTAGATAAATTCATGATATAATTCAATAGAATTGATTTTATTCCGATTGTATCTGGAGTAAAACAATCCAGAATTCATCTGCCAAATCCTGAATAATTGAAGTTAAAACAATTGGAGCGCAATTAAGAAGTTTGTAAAATAATTTTTGGTTAAGATTACATGCGCAATAATATGATATTGTTCTTTTCTGTCTGAAAATACGGAATTAACCTGATTTTCTTGACTTTTTAATAAGATGCTTAAATTTTGATTCATGAAATTTTTAAAATCCAATCGCGCGTTGAATTTTGCCACTGTTCTGGTGTTACTCGGCTTCCTCTTTTCCAATTTGCTCAATGCTCAGATTGATAGAAGAATAATTTCCAAAGGTCCTTATCTTCAAGCGCCGGGTTCAAACACAATGACAATTATGTGGGAAGCGACGGTCAACCGCCAGGCAGTGATTCATTATGGTGCTGACGGAAATCTGAATCTTCGATTGGTTGTGAATAGCGGAAAACAAGTGGAAAGTTCAATGGGAGGTTCGACTTCGCTGACATCATTGCGCACGAATTTTTATATTTATCAGGCAACTTTGAGGGGATTGACCCCCGGCGTTATTTACTCATATTCAGTGGAATTTGGAGGGATTAAAACGCCGGTTAAAAAATTCAAAACATTCGAACAATCAAGCCAGAAGGTTAAATTTATTGCTTACGGAGACACCCGAACAAATCCGGATATTCATTCAAGACTTGTTGCACATTTCAAAAAATTTTCGCCTGAATTTATTCTTCATACGGGCGACCTTGTGTCAAAAGGTTCACGCTATGATGTCTGGTGGCGAGAATTTTTCCAGCCGATGGAAAACGTGATTGATGAAGTTCCTCTTTATCCAGTTCTGGGGAATCACGAGGAAAAGTCTGAGAACTACTTTAATTACTTCATCCTTCCTGAAAAAGAGATTTACTATGCGTTTGAAGATGGACCATTGTTCGTACTCGGTCTGGATTATCATTTTCAGAAGTTGTCGGACGAACAATACAAATTTGCTGAACGCGCTCTTCAGACCACTAAATCTCCGTGGAAAATCGTGATGGTGCACGACCCTATGTTCAACGTTGGTGGACACATCTCCGGCTGGGGACATCGTTATTATCTTCCGCTTTTCCATAGGACAAAAGTGGACATGGTCATTGCCGGTCATTCGCACATTTACGAAAGGTTTAAACCGATACTACCGTCGGACGTAAAAGACGGCAATCCAATCACACATATAACAACCGGTGGTGGCGGTGCGCCATTAACAACGTCTGTGGGACATCCAGCACTGGCGGCGTACGCGCGAGTGAATCATTTTTTAACCTTCGAAGTCACGCGTACTAACCTCTTCGGGCGTTGCTACGACATAAATGGTCAGATTATTGATGAATTTGAACTTGTGAAACCTGCCGGGCAATATCCGCCAACTCATTACGCAAATGCGTATTCAGAGGAGCAGTTGCGATTGTCCCTTGAACTTGCCACAAACCTTGTTGCGCGCGCAACAAACTTGCCCACTCCAGAGAGCCCGGCATTTATTATGTTCAGGATTGTGCCGTCTGCTGTCTCGGATTCGCCAATCACTCTTGAGATACAGCCGCAACCGACTTCATTAAAATATTATCGTGTGGTTCCAGAAAGACTCATTGTGACAACGCCGCCTCATGGCGGATCGGAAAAAACCGTGTGGGTCAGGGTTTTTTCAAATGTGATTGTCAAAGAAGGCGGCAGTCGGCAATTTGAACCTCCACTGGTTTTTCAGGCGACTGTTAAATCGGGAGGAGTCCAAGCAATATCCTATGGGAAACCGACATACATTTCTGACACTGCTATAAAAGAGGCAAAGAAAGTGGGTGTTCCGATTTCAGGAGAATAGGATTATTATGCGAAAAGGAAATTGTTTCTTAACAGGTTTTATAATTGCTTTTACGCTGTTGGTCATGGTTTTGATGAACTCGTCGTTAGCGTTTGAACTGGATGGTTCATTAAGGACACATGACCCATCAACAATCGTTGTAGAAAACGGTAAGTATTATTTATTTTATACGGGACGCGGAATCAGGGTGAAGACTTCGTCGGACTTTAAAACCTGGGAGGATATCGAATCTGTTTTCACTGCAAGGCTGACATGGTGGAACAACGTGGTCAGTAATTTTAACGGTTTTATCTGGGCGCCAGACATTATAAAAGTGAATGATAAATGGTATCTCTATTACAGCGTTTCATCATTTGGCAAAAACAGGTCTGCCATCGGGCTCGCAATTAATAAAAGTTTGAATCCGTTAACCTCAGATTTTAAGTGGGAGGATGGGGGGATTATAATCGAATCGTTTTACACGAATAATTTCAATGCAATAGACCCAGCGGTTCTGCTCGATGGCGATAGGTTGTGGCTCGTATTCGGTTCATGGTGGACGGGGATAAAATTAGTGGAGCTTGATAAGACAACAGGTAAAAGGATGTCTGAAAAATCACCGATGTATTCGCTTGCGGGAACTCAAAAAAACGACATCGAAGCACCATATTTATGCAAGCGTGGCAAATATTATTATTTGTTTGTGAACTGGGGACTCTGTTGTCGTGGTGTCAACAGCACTTACGAGATTCGTGTTGGACGCTCAGAACAGGTTACAGGTCCATATCGCGACCGCGATGGCAAAGACATGCGAGAGGGTGGGGGGACGATTTTCCTCAATACACGTGATAACAGAATTGGTCCGGGACACATTGCGATTATAAAAGTAGGCGATAAAGAATATTTTAGTTATCATTACTACGATTCAAACAACATGGGAAGGTCTGCGTTGATGATAGATGAACTTAAATGGGATGAACAAGGCTGGCCTGTTTGCAAATAAAACAAGCCGTTTCATATTTATTTGTCTCACCCATTTCTAATGAGAAATAAAAAACCCGGGAAAGAATTTATCTTCCCGGGTTTTACCTTGTTTGAATTATAAATTATTTCTTAACAACTGGTCGAATTACGATATTTCGGTATTCCATGGACGTATGGTCGCCCTGAAGGTAAATCGGTCCTGGTCTAAATTCATCCGACCACAAGGCACCGCCGGTGCAACCTGAAACCGGTTCGTTGTCAATCACCTTTTGACCATTCAGAATTACTGTTATATGTCTATCTACAAGCGTTATATCAAGAGTTTGCCACTCACCAGCTGGTTTTGCTGCGTTAACCTTTGGGGTTATGCGACTGTAAACACCTCCCATACCGTGGGAGTCTGCAGGTTTGCCAAACGAATCTGCAACCTGAACCTCGTAAATTCCGCGAAGATACACCCCGCTGTTTCCACCTTTGGGGACACGAACCTCAAGTGTTAAATTGAAATCTTCAAACTCTCGTTCTGTCCGAAGGTTTCCATAATTTTTATGAGGTTTTCCAGGTTCCTGTTCGGCTTTGTTTTTCAAGATTCCATCTTCGACGCACCATCCATTTACGGCATTTTTATCTGTAAGCCGCCAACCAGTGAGGTCTTTTCCGTTGAACAGTGCAACTGGTTCTGCAAATTTAACCTTTGCAAGGTCTGGTTTTTGAGGGAGCGGTGGTATACGTTTTCCTGTGAATGGTGTTTTGTTTGAAACTTTGCCGTTGCCATAGTCACGTTCGATTGTGAGATTCATCTTATCGCCATCCAACGCGGCGCGGATTATCTCCACTTCCTTCACGTTCACGATTTGTCCGGATGTATCTTTGCGTTTTATATTATATTCGCGTGTTACAATTAAAGCGTCTCCTTCGACCTTTACACTGGAAACAGGAACGACACTGCCGCCGCCCCATAAGATATTGCCGCTTAATTTGCCGTTTTCCTCTTTAATCCCGAGCCAACCAGCTCCCCCACCTGGAATTGTCAATGCCCAGTTCCCGATGAAGGGGTTGTTTGCTCCGAACACATAACCGCACGCTCCAACGAGCGCCAACGCAAATATTAACGCTATTTTTTTCATAATTAAATAACTTAGACTTGTACAATGAACAAGAAATTCAAGCGTTTTTTAAAAATTAAAAATAAAACGCTTGCGCCGAATTTTCTATTTTTTATACTCAATAAAGCCATGAAACATTTAAAATCCACAATAGCAATTGTAATCGCGTTATTAATCGGTTTTGCTGTTTTTGGCCAAACAATTACGGTAGAAAAGTTGATAACCGAAATGACCGATTTGACCACGATGGCGGAATTTCCGGAGCCGCCATACACATGCAAACAATTTTCATCCTACGATAGGAAATCCAAAAGTCCTGACGATAAAGATTGGTTTGCAAATGGAGACGCTGGTCAATTCATTAGAGTGGAAGAAAAATCGGGTAGAAAAGAATTTGTCATGATGGATGCTGAAGGGCCCGGAGCAATTGTAAGAATCTGGTCTGCCAATCCCACAGGGATTTTAAGGATTTATCTGGATGGTGCTGAAACACCTGTTATTGAAGCGCCAATGAACGAGATTCTTGGCGGTAAATATCCCGGGCTACCGCGTCCAATCGCTGGCGAATACAGCAAAGGCTGGAATCTTTATTTCCCAATCACTTACGCAAAAAATTGCAAAGTAACAAGCGATAAAGGCGGATTTTATTATCACGTTAACTATAGAACATATCCTGCTGGAACGCAGGTTGAAACATTTAAATCAGATACGATTAAAAATTTGCAGGCAAAGGTTGAACAACTTGCGCGGTGTCTGGAGAATCCCGAGTCCTGTGGCGCCGTTGCTGGTGGAACAAAACACAGATGGTCCGGTAAAGTCACGGGTGGAATAAGCACAATTGGCATGTTTAGCGGTCAGGGCGCAGTTGCTCGAATTATTGTGAAAGTTAAATCTTCAGATATTCAAACTGTATTGCGCGGAGTAATTCTTAAAGCCTATTTTGACAAACAAAAGACAATAGAAGCGCCGCTGGGTGACTTTTTTGGAAGTGCGCCCGGTATAAATCCTTATCAGGGGTTGCCTTTAGGAATGAACAAAGATGGTACAATGTATTGCAACTGGATTATGCCATACAAAGAAAGCGCGATGTTTGAACTCGTCGCGCTCACCCGCCAGGATGCAGATTACGACGTTGAGTTCACAACGGTTAATTATAAATGGACCCCTAATACAATGTATTTCTATGCAGGTTGGAAGGTGGATTTCGATGTCCCGAGCCGTCCGATGATTGATTACAATTATCTGACAGTGGATGGCAAAGGCGTTTTTGGCGGAGTCGCATTCTATATTGATAATCCGGTTAAAGACTGGTGGGGTGAGGGGGACGAAAAGATTTATGTGGATGGCGAGAAATTTCCGAGTCACTTCGGGACAGGAACAGAGGATTATTACGGCTACGCATGGTGTTATCCCGAACCTTTTACACATGCTTATCATGCGCAAGCAAGATGTGATGGACCGGCTAATTACGGCAGAACAAGCGTTAATCGATTCCATATAATTGACCGTATTCCATTCAATAGTCATTTCAAATTTGATATGGAGTTATGGCATTGGAATGAGAACTGCAAAGTTAACATGGCTCTCTGCGCTTATTACTACGCAAAAGCTGGGGCAAAAAATGCTTTTAAACCAATCACCGCTGAAATGGCGATTGTAAGACCAATGTCTCCATACACTCCTCCAAGAGTAAAGGGTGCTCTGGAGGGCGAAGAACTCAAAATTGTAAAAGCAACCGGAGTTGTTGAACCGCAGGATTGGGCTGGTTTAAGCGGCGAACGCCACCTCTGGTGGCATGCCGGTATGAAACCCGGAGATAAACTTATTGTCGCTTTTGTGGCTCCAAAACCTGGAAAATACCGTGTGTTTGCACGTTTCCTGCGCGCCAAAGATTACGGAATTCACCAGGTCTCAATAAACGGCGTCAAAGCCGGTGAACCGATGGATTTTTACAATCCAGATGTTAAACCATCCAATGAAATAGAACTCGGTGTGTTTGATTTGAAAGAAAAAGATAACCAGTTTGAGGTTACTGTTATTGGCGCCAATGAAAAAGCAATAAAGACCTACATGTTCGGTCTGGATTACATTTTGCTGAAACCAGTCGAATAACCATCTCCGCAATTACAAATATTTGGCATTAAAATATTAAAGTGCATTGTTTTGTTAAAATAGAAGAGATTTTTATTGGATAAACAAACGCGCAAAAACTCATATCATCAGTCAAAATAACTGATGTTTTTTCTTCGAACGTTATTGATTCGCGAAATTAATTGAAATCTGGCGATGCTTCCTTTGTTTGCGGTTGGTGTTCGCTATTGGAAACAAGTTCGGCTGATGCAGTCGGTTGCTGAGCACCAGCTGAGCCTGTGAGAACACCATCAAATTGAGAAGTTTGTCCGCCATTGTGGGTTACTGTCAGAGTTTGTGGTGCAATTCCATTTACGCCATTTTGCACAACTGCTGTTATAGATTCAATCCGATACGCTTTTTTGTGGAGTTCATCGCCAAATTCGAACACATCCCCCACTTTCTTGTGCATCATTTCTTTGGCAAGCGGGCTCTGATAAGAGATAATTCTTTTTTCTTCATCAAAATCCCATGCACCAAGTATAGAGTAAGCAATTTTCTCGTTTGTTTGCAAGTCAAGGAGTTCAACCCTTGTGCCGACGCTGACTTCGTCCGTATTTGGATTAGCAAAATCTGTTGCGCGCGCCATAGCAATCAATTTCTCAAGTTCGGCTTTTTGTTTAAACAATAATTTTTGCATCTCTTTGGCGGCTTTATACTCATGGTTTTCGCTCAAATCTCCATAGCTTCGGGCAATCTCAATATCTTTAGAATTTTGCGGAATTTTGACTTTAACCAATTCATCCAGTTCCTTCTTTTTCTTTTCGAGACTCTCCCAAGAGACAATTAAATAAGCCTCGCGTTTATCAGATTCATGTGCAAGCAGAGGAATAACAAATGGGAATTTCTTTGCGATATGTCCCAGAAGAGACCTTTTATCCATATCATTCAAACCTGTTAAGAACTGGATTGAACGAGTTATATCTTTTATTGTGTCTTCATCTGCAGATTCAAGAACATCAATAACAAAATCCGGTTCATCCACCAGAAAATCTCCGAGTTTTGTCGTCTTTCTTTCATTAAGCATATCACGCTCAATTGCGGATAGAATTGAGCGCAAAAGTTCATATCCGATAATATTGGAGAAGATTCCGTTTCGTTTAGTCTTGTATTCTTTTGCCACCCAATAAAGTAAGTCACTGCTGGCTGTGTGCTGGTCTATTAGTTTTTCAAGAAAACTCTTAAACAACTCCACATGTTCTTTTTCCATTAGAATATGCGCAAGTTCAGGCACAAGGCGCGAAGAGACATTATTTATTGTGTCAAAGATAATTTGTCGCCATTGTTCTGGATTTGCGTTTTTGAAAGTATCAAGCAGTCTGCGGTGCTTGGTAGTCGGTATTTGTTCAAGCATTGCAGAAAGCGCCGGGCTTTGAGCCCACACATCCATGGCGCTAATATAACCCGCCCCAGGTTCAAGCCCCACGACCTTCATTAAATCGTCGCGAATGAAGATAGCCTCAATTGCCACGCCAGGCTGGGTTCTTTGATATGTTTGAATCTCGGAGTTAAGTTTTTCTACTATTTTACCAACACTTCCTTCTCTGTCGGTGAATTCATGAAGGCTTTTAAGAATTTCTGCAACTATTGTTATGCGCGCTTTTAATCCTTTTGCTGCATGGAACTCATCCATCAACCTCTCTTCAACTGGTCTTGTTTCTTCTGTATAAACCAATGGCTCATTTTGCTTTCGTGGCAAAATGACGTGTCCATCCTTTTTCATTTCCGCTTTTGCGACTTCCCACCATTTCTTCCAGTCGTCGTTTATTATATCCGGCACAAGAACGCTCTGAATTTTCGCTACCGTTGCTTTATTTCCAAAACTTTTCAAAACCAATTTAACAAGTCCGAGATGGTCAGCCGCCGCCATTCTTTTTAGTTCGTCCAGATTCGTAAATTTCTTTGCAAGAATGTGCTCTTTAGAAATTGGCTGAAGCCTTTCGACGGCAAAGTTTAATTCCATTTCCTTGCTCTTAATTTCACAGAAATCTATTGTAATCTTTCCATAAACCGTATCAATTGATACTATCTTCCCGATGCCCCATGAGTTATGCATGCAAAACCCGCTCTCAACAAGCTTCAACAACCCCTCAAGATGACGCTTTTCAAGCTTGCCCGCTTTTACTAATTTCTCTAACTGCTCTCTCATATTATATTTAAATAGCAAATTTTAATTGTAATAATCAAAATACCTTCAAATTAGACGATAATCAACTTATTATATCAAAATGAATTTGGCAAAACCAAGACAAATTGCTCTAATGACGCTCGATGAAACATCCCTTAACGAAAAAAAAATTGGGGATGGTAATTCAGAACTAATTGAACTTCAACTGGATAAATCTAATAAAAGCAGCGGTAATGCTGTTGCGGAAAAAATAGAGTTTATAGAAGATAGATTGGAAAAAACATTTCATTCTTTTGTGCTTTCGGACTCTGATCGGCGTTTAATCAAGGAATTGTGCATCGGAGTAAAAAAGTGGGAACTTACTCTGGATTGGCTTATCTCAAAAAAAACTAAAGTTCCTCCCAAACAACATACACTTGCCAATATATTAAGGCTTGGGGTTTACCAGATTATTTTTTTAACAAAAATACCTGACCATGCCGCTGTAAACGAGATGGTAGATTTGACTAAACACGTTGGTTTAAAGCATTTTGTTGGACTTGTGAATGCTGTTTTAAGAGCATTTGCGCGCGAACGAGAGTCTGTCAGACAAACACTCAAGGAACTAAAACGAACACAACCACACATTGGATACTCGCATCCAAAATGGTTGTTTGAACGGTGGTGTTTGCTATTTGGTGAACAAAATGCAATTCAACTCCTGAAATGGAATAATATTCCATCCCGAACCTTTGCCAGAGTCAACACACTGAAAACAACGGCAGATTCTCTTGCAAAACAGTGGGATTCAGAACATGTTGATTACAAACCGCTAACATTTGAATGGGCAGGCAAAGACCTTATCTTTGAAATTAAATCTCATCCACCGTTAAAAACCCTAAATTCTTTGCGGGACGGTTTGTTTTACATACAAGACCCGAGTACATTGATGGCGGTGAGCCTGCTGGAACCAAAGAAAGGCGAAAAAATCCTCGATTATTGCGCTGCGCCCGGGGGTAAAACAACGTTTATTGCCCAGGCGTCGGACAATAAGGCGATTATCTTTGCCTACGACTCTAATCCTTTGAGAATCAAATTGTTGGAAGATAATCTGACACGGCTCGGTGTTCAAAATTCGCATCTTATAAAACCTGGAGAAGAAGAAAAAATTCGGGAAAACGCCCCGTACGACAAGATTCTTATTGACGCACCTTGTTCTAATACTGGTGTTATGCGAAGACGGATTGAACTTCGGTGGCGATTGAAGCCGCACAAATTCAAATGGTTTCAGAAAGCGCAACTGGAGATACTCTCAAAATCATCCGTTTTTTTGAAACCTGGAGGCGTCCTTGTTTACTCCACCTGTAGCATAGACAGAGAAGAAAACCAGGATGTAGTTAATAAATTTCTTTCTCTGAGTCCTGGATTTCGACTCGATTTTCAAAAGGAATTACTTCCTTTCCGCGATGGCGTAGACGGCGCGTTTGCCGCGCGGCTTATTCGTCAGGGTTAATTTAAAATTGAGCAATATTTTATCATTTTGTCTTGATTGTTTTCATTTTTCTGCTGTATTTAGCCATTTGAAAACTATAAACCCTTAATGAGGATAAAGTTATGACAGAAGCATTCCAAAAAATTAAGCCGATACAGTTCGAAGGACCGGATTCAAAGAATCCATTAGCATTTAAACACTACAACCCGGATGAACTTATCGAAGGCAAAACAATGCGCGACCACCTGAGGTTTTCAGTGGTCTACTGGCATACGATGCGCGGCACTGGCGCAGACATGTTCGGACGCGGCACATTCTTCAGACCCTGGGAGGATGGAACAGATTCTTTAGCAATGGCGATTAAACGCGCAAAAGTGATGTTTGAGTTTTGTTCAAAACTTGGCGCACCGTTTTATGCGTTTCACGACCGCGATGTTGCTCCAGAAGGAAGAAATCTCAAAGAAACAAACAAAAATCTCGACAGAATCGTAAAGGAGCTAAAAAAACTTCAGACAGACACTGGAGTGAAACTGCTATGGGGAACAGCATGTCTGTTTGCTCATCCGCGCTATATGCATGGCGCGGCGACAAGTTGCAACGCAGACGCCTTTGCATACGCTGCTGCGCAGGTGAAAAAGGCAATTGAAGTAACTCACGAACTCGGCGGCGAAGGTTACGTCTTCTGGGGCGGAAGAGAGGGGTATCAAACACTTTTAAACACAAACATGAAGAGGGAACTCGACCATCTGGCAAAGTTCCTGCACATGGCTGTGGATTATAAAAAGCAGATTGGTTTTAAAGGACAATTCTACATTGAGCCAAAACCAAAAGAGCCAACCAAACATCAATACGATTCAGATGCCGCTGCGTGTTTGAACTTTCTGCGAGAATACGATTTGCTCGAACACTTTAAACTGAATATTGAGACAAACCATGCTACTCTTGCCGGTCACACAATGATTCATGAACTCGAAGTGGCAGGCGCTGCAGGTGCTCTTGGTTCGATTGATGCCAACACGGGCGACCTCCTTCTTGGTTGGGACACAGACCAGTTCCCGACAGATATTTATTTAACTACTTATGTAATGTTGACCATTCTGAAATATGGCGGATTTACAACCGGTGGGACAAACTTTGACGCAAAGGTAAGACGCGAAAGTTTTGAACCTGTTGATTTGTTCTACGCTCACATTGGCGGTATGGATGCGTTTGCGCGTGGATTAAAGATTGCCGCAGAAATCAGAAAAGACGGTCGTCTCGAACAGTTCATTAAAGAAAGATACAGTTCATGGGATACCGGCATCGGTGCCCAAATCGAACAGGGCAAAATAGGGTTCAAAGAACTCGAGGAATATGCCATTAAGATGGGTGAGGTTAAAACCAACAAGAGCGGCCGTCAGGAATAACTTGAAAATCTGATTAACGAATTCATTAAATAATAAGTAGATTCATATTTAGAAAAAAATGAAGACGCGCCTTTTTACAGGCGCGTCTTCATTTGGATAATTTAAAAATATTTAATTCAGAGTTGTTACTTATTGTTTCTCTGGAGGGAGGACTTCGAGCAGTTCAATTTCAAAAACAAGAACGCTGTTTGGCGGAATTTTTTGCCCTGCTCCTCTTTCACCATAGGCGAGCTTGGCTGGAATAAACAACTTCCATTTGTCTCCTTCCTTCATCATCTGAAGGGCTTCCGTCCAACCAGGAATAACGCCACTGACGGGGAATACAGCCGGTTCGTTTCTTTCGACAGAACTATCGAACACTGTGCCGTCAATCAAAGTGCCATGATAGTGTGTTTTGACGGTATCCGTAGCCTTTGGCGTCTTTCCTTTGCCGGATTTAATAACCTGATATTGCAAACCGCTCTGTGTAACTTTAACGCCTTCTTTTTTGGCGTTTGTCGCTAAAAAGTCTTCACCTTCTTTGAGATTTTTCTTGGCTTGTTCATCCTGTTTTTTCTGGAATTTTTCCATCATTTCTGTGCGAAAGGCGTTAATGGTCTCGCGCATCTCAGCATCAGTCAACGCCGTCTTTCCCGCAAGCGCGTCAGCCATGCCTGCCGCAAGGGCTTTGACGTCAATCTCTATATCGTTACGCTTGAAATTGTTTCCAATATCTGCGCCTATGCTGTAACTGATTCTTTGTTTTTTATCCTGAAGATTCAGTTTTTCCTGAGCCCAAAGTGAACCTGCCAGAACGGCAAGACCTACACAAACAATTGTTTTCGCTTTCATTTATTTTGTCTTTCAAAACCGCAGGTTTATTTAAAATGCGGTCATGCTAAACTACTTGGAATGGTGGATAATGTCAAAGCAATTTTGAGAATTTTTCTCTGAGGGGTAAGATTTGCGCCCGGGTGACTTAAGAAAACAATAACGCATTTCATTTAAAGCTTTCTTGAAATATTGTGAGTTTAGTTAATAATTTTTCCCTGTGAGGTTTATAAGAGATATTTTTAGAGAAGCGAAAGAACAGGGACGCCCTGTGATTTCATTTGAATTTTTTACGCCCAAGACGCCAGAAGGGGAAAGAATCCTCGAGGAAAAAACTATTCCTGATTTAAAACGGGCTAATCCGGATTTTTGTTCTGTAACCTATGGGGCTGGTGGGAGTACAAAGGGGAAGACAATCGACTTGGTTGACAGGATACAATCAGTCCACAAAATCGTGGCGATGGCTCATCTGACATGTGTTAACGCCACAAAACAGGAGACTGTTTCCATCGTCAATGAGGCGAAAAGACGCGGTATTATCAACATTCTTGCCCTTCGCGGCGATCCGCCGGGAGGAGTTGGAGAATTTAAAAAGATTCCGGATGGTTTTGAATTTGCCTATGAACTTGTAGACCTTTTGAAGCAAATCGGGGATTTTTCAATTGGTGTTGCCGGTTTTCCAGAGGGACATATCGCTTGCAAAGAAGGCAAGTTTACAGATTGGGAAAGGTTAAAATTTAAAGTTTGCCGCGGTGCGGATTTTATTATAACTCAACTTTTCTTTGATAACTCATTTTACTACGAGATGGTGGATTATTTAATAAAACACAATGTTAAAGTTCCAATTGTGCCTGGAATTATTCCTATAACGAGCGCTTCTCAAATTAAAAAGTTTACAGCCCTTTGCGGTGCGACAATTCCAGAGACATTGCAACAAGCACTCGATAAATATGGAAACGATGACAATGCCACGACCGAATTCGGCATAGAGTACGCGGCAAAACAATGCGATGATTTGCTCAAAAACGGCGTTCCGGGACTGCATTTTTACACTTTGAATAAATCTGAATCTGTTTTAAGGATATTGAAAAATATCGGGCTTTTTAACCATGCATAAAATGAATGGACGATATTAATAAACATGCCATCATTTTTGCCACTCGGTTCGAAGCGCGAGATTTTAAGCCGCCTCCAGATGTTATTCTTTTTTACAGCGGCATGGGCAAAAAGAAGGTAAAAAATTGCCTGGAAAAACTGCTTAAGAAATGTCGTCCGCACTGTATTGTAAACAGCGGATTTGCGGGCGGTTTAAACCCGGATTTGTCGGAAGGAGCAATCGTTTACAGAACAACCGAAGGTGATGATTCGTTTTTCCGTTCTTCAGGCGCATTTGCTGCAAGATTCTTTTGTTCCAATGAAGTGGTGACGTCCGTTGAAGAAAAACGCGCTCTTTTTTTAAAAACTGGTGCGGATGTTGTGGACATGGAATCTGATGTGATTTTCAATGTTTGTTGTGAGAATAAAATTCCTTGCTATATAATCCGAGTGGTTTCCGACGGTGCCAACACTGCCATGCCAGTGGATTTCAACAATATATTTCACATCCTTTGCGGCGTGGTCAAAATTTTGACTGTTTCAGAGTATCGGAATGAAGCAAAAGAATTTAGGCGGAAAATGTATGTTTCTGCCAAGATTTTAGGGGAGTATTTAGATTGCTTTTTTGCACATCACGCCCACAATCGGAAGTGACCAAGGTTTCTTAGTGAAATAAAATCTGATGTTTGGTTTTCAAATTTCGAGCCAATTATGATATGGTCGAGGACTTCGATTTTAAGTGTTTCGCCTGCGCGAATAAGTTGTTTTGTTGTTTGTATGTCGCCATTGCTCGGAGAGGGATCTCCGCTCGGATGGTTGTGAACTAAAATTATGGCTGAGGCATTGTTGCGGATTGCGGGGTAAAAAACGCTTCGCGGGTCCAACACAACAGTATCAAGCGTTCCTTCGGATACTTTTTCAAAACTTATCAGTCTCCTTCTTGAGTTTAGCAGGACAACCCAGAAAGTTTCGACCTTTTTGTCGATAAACTGGTCGCGAATCGCTTCTACGACGCGTTCGGGAGAGTTTAAAAGCGGCGCTTCCCTGCGGATTTCGTCTCCCAACCGTTTGGCAAGCGTGAATGCGGCTTTTAATGTTACTGCTTTGTCTCTGCCCACACCATGCACCTTCGTCAGTTCCTCAAGCGGTGCTTCAACGAGGTTTCTCAGATTTTGAAATTTTGCCAGAAGTTCTTCAGCAACAGCAAGAACGGAGTGTCCCTTGGTTCCTGTTCTTAACAAAATAGCGAGCAATTGCACATTGCTCAGGTTGTCTGCGCCGCGGTTTACCAGTAACTCGCGTGGTCTTTCGTGTTCGGGTAAATCGTGAATTTTCATTCTGAATATTTAAAAAACTCTTAATTTGCTGTTTAAAAAGGGAAAAATGGCATCTAAAATTTGTGTTTTTCAGGAAAGAATAAAAACGAGGCGTTCATTATCCGTTGATTTCGTCTATCTCTCCCTGTTCCTCGATTTTTTCCGGCAATGAGATGTAAAAGGTGGTTCCGTTCTGTTCGTCCGATTCGAACCATACTTTGCCCTGTAAAAAACCTTCTACGAGAAGTTTGATTGAATAAGTGCCAAGTCCGCGTCCAATTCCCTTTGTGGAGAATGACCTGTTAAAAATCTGAAGTTTTACTTTTTCTGGCATGGAACCGGGATTGTTTACGGAAATTATTACCATCCCATCTTTTGCAGAAGATTTGGCAGTTACTGTTTTACCAGCCCCTATGGCTTCAAAGGCGTTCTTCAACATGTTGATAACGGCTCGTTTTAAAATCGTTGGGTCTGTGGCAATTAAAATATTTTCCGAATTGTCCGCTACTTTAAAAATTTTTCCGCGCGTTGCATAATGAGTTTTTATTTGTAAGTAAGAGAGTTGAAGAATGTCGTGCGTATACACCGGAAACGGTTTTACTTTAAGTTCATTGTTTTCAGCCATTACAATCTCTCTTTGTGCGGAGATTTCTTCGATGATTTCATGCGCCGCGGTGAGAGCCACCTCCACATCTTTTTGTAATTCTGCCGGCGCTTCGTCCAGCATCTGCTCAAGCAATGCATGCAAACCTGAGGCGGAATTCATAACATCATGAAAGAAAATCCGTTCCAGAGTGGTTCTCCGTTTTAGATTGCTGATGTCCATGATGGATAGAATAACAAACTTTTCCCCTTTGTGTTCGAATGGAGATGAATAGACAAGCAAATCCAGAGCCTCAGGCATACCCGAGATTAGCCTCATTATTCTGCACTCTTCGAGGTTTTTGAATCCGTTTATCGCGTTTAGAATAGAATTCACCGCCCCGCATTCTGAACAAAATTTTGTCGTGCCGCATCCTCCTGGTTTCTCATTTGCATGAACACAGCCAAGAGCCTCTCCGGGTCTTAACCCGATAATTCTTTTTACATCCTTTTCAACGGTGAATTTTAGAAAATTTTCTGACGCAAAAATAATCTGTCTGTGTTCATTTAATATCAGGACAAAGTTAAGCACCCGGTCAAGAATTTTTGGTATAATTTCGGTTTCTTCCAGAGTACTGGATTGTTTATAAACGATTTCCAGAGGGACTCGTTCTGCCGGGGCAAATTCCGTTTGTATCATTAAATCGCTCATGACGGAAAAGTTAACTTATATAAAACTTACCAATTTATTTTCAAAGTTTCAACAGATTTGATGGGATATGGTTTCACTAAAATTGCAAATTTATGTTTTTATGATATTATACTTTAAGTAAATTAATAGTTATGAAATTCATGTTTCGGAATTCTTATATTGGTTCCAGAACAAGTTTACAAAAGCGTCTTCCGGGATTCACTCTTATAGAATTATTGGTCGTGGTGGCTATAATTGGCATCCTCGCCTCGTTTTTAATGCCAGCTTTGGGACGCGCAAAAGAGAGCGGAAAGCGCATATCATGCGTCAACAACATGAGGCAACTGGGGCTTGCAGCAACAATGTATTGCGATGAAAACAACAGTGAGTTTCCGCCGCGTTCAAGCCCGCTTTGGATGACCCGTCTATTGCCGTATTATCACAACGTAAACGTTCTTAAATGTCCAACAGATAATGTTCAGCCAATGAGTACAAACGTTGTTACTGGCGCTTTAATCAGTTTATTTGGGATGAGTCAGGCAGACCTTGCTGCGCGAAGTTATATAATCAATGGATGGAACGATTGGTTCGAAGCTAATTTAACGCAACAGGAATACGAACAATTTAAGGCTCATCAGTGGTATCGGGGGATGAAACAGGTTGCTATTCGTTATCCTTCTGAGACTATTTTATTCGGAGAAAAACTCACTGACTCCGGGCATGTTCATATGGACTTTTTTCAGGGGGCTGGCAACGATATGGACCAGATTGAACACAGCCGTCATAGCAATGGCAGTAAACCAGGGAGCGGCGGTTCAAATTTTACCTTTGCCGATGGCAGTGTAAGGTTTTTAAAATCAGGCAGGTCTGTTTATCCACTTAATCTTTGGGCAGTTACGGATAAATATAGAACCAACTGGGCTTATGTGAAGTAAATCTCAATATTAGATTTGCGGAGTTCGGTTTAACTCATTCCTTCAATCCAATTTTCTTCATCCTGAGCGATCGGCACCTTTGCATCAATAGCATGTTCGCCCCAGGTTTGAACCGATGCGCAATATTTAGCGGCGCCGCGTTGCATGCAGTGGAATATTCTAACAAGTTCGCGCATCCAGTTTGGGAACCTATTAGTAAATTTCAATTCAAGTATTACGTAATCTTTGCCTAAGGCGGCATAGCAAAGCCGTGGATTTGCCATGTCTGTTTTTACCGAAAGGTCAAGGTGTGGTTCAGACATTACCATGCGGTCAAACGTTACGCGAACGGCATCGTTGTCGCTCACATATGCTTCTCTCAAATAATGAATATGCACCCTTGGACGCGCCTGTATTTTGCTCATCAACTCGCAGAAGGTTTGCAAAGCAATGAATGACTTGTCGGAAAATGAAATCAGATGCTCTGGCTCTGGCAAATATCCGGATAATAATCGCGGAACATATTCCTGTTTAACGCCGCCGCGCTGTTTCATTATGATGTTGTTCATCCTGCGCTTTATTTCGAAGAAAACTGGAGCCCCGGGTTTTGTGCTGTAAAACCGCATCCGCAGTTTAAACCTGTTCTTGTTTCCGTTTATTGTTTCCCAGTAGGTTTGAAGATTATCGTTGTCCAGATAAATGCTGTGAACATGATATGAAAGATTCGGTTGTCCGAGGCTATACTCATCAATATTGAGATAACACTGGACAAAATCTCTCATTTGCAACGCTGTTTCATTGTTCAAAATATACTTCAACTCAAAGCGTTGCCTTTGCATCCTGTCTACAAACATAATTCTCTTCCCCTAAAAACAAGCAACTTTTCTATTAATATTAATCGGAATTTTTTAAAAAAGTTCAACTTTTATTTATGCATGAGCAGAATATTTTTCCCAGTTTTCCGATTCATAAGGAGAATCTTTAAACATGGGATAATGCGGGCTAACGACTGCTACTGCATCTTCTTCGCGTTTAAACAAGGAATCGCGAGTCTTTGCAATTTGTCTTAATTTTTCTTTTTCTTCATCGGTTATAGGACGATATATCTTTGCGGCTTCGATGCATTTATCTATTAAATCTAAATACGCGGGGGAAAATGCCGCCGCTACAGGCTTAAATGAAAGCGCGAACCTAACCGCAAGGTTTACTTCCTCAACAGTTTCGGCTGAGCGATACCACCACTTGCGCGTTTGTTCTTCGTCTCTTTTCCATCCGCCCCAGGACATAGCTTTCATTGCAAGGACCCCTACGCCATTTTTTTCAGCCTCTTCGAGCACTGCTTTTCCAAAATCAAATTTGTAGTATTCGACAAAGCTTATTGGAAACATTACAGTATCAAATTTAAAAGACTTCAGCGCCTCAAGCGCCGCTTTTTGAGTATGTGCGGAAAACCCGATGAATTTCACTTTTCCCTGTTCTTTTGCCTTGAGTATTGCCTCCATTGCTCCGCCTGGAGCAAGCGCCTGTTGAACCTCTTCCGGACGGCGCAGATGATGGAGTTGATAGACATCAAAATGGTCAGTTTTTAGCCGTTTCAATGAGCGTTCAAGTTCTTCCATAGCACCCTTTGCATCGCGCATCTTTGTTTTGCACGCCAGGTAGTATTTACTGCGGTCTACACCTG
>JAOADO010000025.1 GCA_026417275.1 Verrucomicrobiia bacterium | reverse complement strand
CGATATATCCAAAAAACGCCCCGGTCTTGTCTTTAACCGAACGATTACATTGAAAGACACCTGGGCTAAAGAAAAACAAAAAGCTGGGATATAAAATTCATTTATCCTCAAAAATTTTGAATAAAAGGATTGGTATTTCCCATCCTTGTATGCAGAGTTTTTATTAGAATCCAATTAGAAGTTAAAGATATGAAGGCAATTATCCAGTATTGTGCAGGAATCTTGTCATTATGTATATTTCTTTCAGGATGCGGCGGGGGAAAATTGGCGGTTAAACCGGGTCCGGGGGTATTCTTTGTCGCAACAAATGGGAATGATAAATGGTCTGGAAAACTGCCCAAGCCAAATCCCGATTTCACAGACGGTCCTTTTGCCACAATCGAGCGCGCACGCAATGCGGTCCGTCAATTCAAAAGTGTAGCGTCGAATACAAACATTAATCCAAAGGTCTGGATTGGCGGTGGAATTTATTTCTTGACCAGACCAATCGAATTAACTGGGGAGGACTCGGCGTCAGACGGATTGACAATTCACTATTCAGCAATGCCCGACGAAAAACCAATTATCAGCGGTGGCAGAAAACTGACCGGGTGGAAACAAGTTGTTGATGGAGGGAAAAAACTCTGGATGCTCGAACTTCCAGAAGTCCGCGAAGGGAAATGGTTTTTTCATCAATTGTGGGTCAATGGCGCTCCAAGACCGCGCTCAAGACATCCAAACACTGGTTGTCTTCCTGTTGAATCTGTTCCGGACGCAACCAATGGTGTCGAATGGACCCAGGGACAATCAAGGTTTGTTTTCAAAGCGGGTGATATCGGTGAATGGAAAGACTACAAATTTGGCGAGATACGAGTCATGAATCGCTGGATAGAATCCCATCTTCCAATTATGTCAATTGATTATGGCAAACGAATGCTTATGTTCAGAAAACGAAGCGTATTTAAACTCGAACCGGGTGACCTGTATTACATTGAAAACGTGTTTGAAGCGCTGGATGCCCCTGGTGAATGGTATTTGGACGCCGCAACCGGAAAATTGTATTATTATCCAAATCCAGGTGAGGAGCCAGATAAAACCGAAGTTGTTGCCCCTGTTCTTTCGCAATTGGTGATTATAAAGGGAGATGGCACCAGTAAAAAATTTGTCCAGTCCATCGTTTTTGACGGATTAACATTTTCACATGCTGAATGGTATTTCCCTGATGGTTTTGACCGAGGAGAATCAAAAGTCGAGATATGGCCTCCGCCAAAAGCGGAAGTGGGCGGTTTTGCCCAGGCGGCAGTTGGTGTTCCAGGAGCAGTTAAAGCTGAGTTTCTAAGAAACAGTGTCTTTACAAATTGTAATTTTATCAATATTGGCAGCTATGCAATTGAGCTCGGACGCGGTTGCCAGAGCAATAAGGTTACATACTGTAATGTTCAGAATCTGGGCGCAGGTGGTATTAAAATCGGCGAAACAAGCATTCGGTCAAATCCCGATGAAATTGCTCTTGGCAACGAGGTAAGCGATTGCCATATACACAACGGCGGTTTAATATTTCATAGTGCGATTGGCATCTGGATAGGTCAGTCCCCATCCAACCTTTTAATTCACAATCACATACACGATTTCTATTACACCGGCATTTCGATTGGCTGGACATGGGGTTATACAAAAGCGCTTGCAACAAACAACATTGTCGAATTTAATCACGTCCACCATATCGGGGTAAAATCCGACGGCGATGGACCGATTTTAAGCGACATGGGTGGTATTTACACGCTTGGTCTCCACACTGGCTCAAAAATTCGTCACAATCTATGGCACGATATCCAGGGGTTGAGATATGGTGGATGGGGAATTTACTTTGACGAGGGCACAACCGGCATTCTTGCGGAAAACAACCTTGTGTATCGAACCACACACGGAGGATTCCATCAACACTACGGAAAAGATAATATTGTGCGAAACAACATATTTGCCTTTGCAAAAAACCACCAGATTCAAAGGTCGCGAGCAGAAACGCATTTGAGTTTCATTTTTGAGAAAAACATTGTCTATTGGAGAGATGGTAAGTTGTTGGATGGCAATTATTCCGGAACGAATTTCATATTCCGTTCAAACCTGTATTGGAATGTATCGACCACGAACTTCACATTCGATAAATACACATTCGAAGACTGGCAGAAGAAAAAAGGGCAAGACAGTGGAAGCATTATTGCCAATCCAATGTTCGAGGATATAGTAAAGGATAATTACAAATTCAAACAAGATTCGCCGGTTAGTAAAATTGGGTTCGCACCATTCAATTATTCAAACTCTGGCGTCCGTCCTAAAAAGTGATTGAGCGAATTTCGTTTCTCCATACTAATAAAATTTTAACAATTATTTAAATATTTCTATATTTTGGCAAACTTCTTGCTGTGAATAATTCAAAATTTGGAATTGCAAAAATTTGAATTTTAAAGATATTTGAACGTCAAATCCGTTTAGATGAGGTTTGTAATACCTTAATCTAGCGGGTATTATAAGCAAATAAATCGGTCAATAAAACCCTGATCGGGAAATATGAGTAAAATGGATATTGGTTGTATTTTTTTAAACGGGAAACTGGGTAGTTTCACGAGGGCAAGGGTATTGTCATCGCTGTTTTTAAGTAGTGTTTTATTATTTTCTGCGCTGGATGCTTTTAGCGCTTCTGTAACGTTAATAGAAACAAACAGCGTTTGGAAATATAATGATAATGGCGTTAACCTTGGAACATCCTGGCGTTTAACCACTTATGATGATAGTTCATGGGCTGGCGGACGCGCGGAGTTAGGTTATGGCGATGGCGATGAAGCTACCACAAATAAGTGGGGACCAGACGCCGCCAACAAGTATCCTACCTATTATTACCGAAAGGAATTTACGGTAACCAATCTCACACTTTTAACAAATGTAATCTGCAATTTTTTAAGAGACGATGGGATTGTTGTTTTTATCAATGGGACACTCGCTTTTTATGATAATTTTCCTGATGGCACCACTGAAATAACCTATAATACTTACGCAAACGTTGTTGGCGGCGCCGCCGAAACCACATGGTACAGCAAAAATTTGAGCAAATCTCTGTTTGTTGAAGGCAGGAACGTTATTGCAGTGGAAATTCATCAATGTGACCCTACAAGTTCTGATATCAGTTTTAATCTTGCTTTAATCGGGGAATATGCCCAACCACAAAATCAATCGCCGATTGTGACTTTGGTTCAACCAACAAATAACAGTTTTTACTTTGCCGGGTCAAACATTGTTATTCGCGCTTCTGCAACTGATCCAGATGGAACTATATCAAAAGTGGAGTTCTATTCACCGGGCAAAAAATTGGGTGAGATCTCTGGTGGGGCTTCAACCGATTATTCTTTTACATGGACCAATGCGGGTATTGGCATTTACAGGATTTACGCTGTGGCTTTCGATAATAATGGGGCAAGCAGTTTTTCCACCACAAACACAGTTTCAGTTTATAACCAGGCAACTGTGACATGGCGCGCATTTAATGACCATTATTCCGGGGCGGCAACCCATCCAAACGCAACTGCATGGAATGCGCTTGGGACACAAAATGGTGCCCCAGGAAACGCAGGTCCGTTAAAGGACATTGCCACGGGCAAAAATTTGCCAGTGGTCTTAACAATTACTTCTGATTATTATAGCACTGGGGGAACAATGGGGAAACCTGACGCGGGAACGCCTGCTGGTACTTGGTTCCTGCCTTATATTGATTTTGGTACCGGTGACCTGCAGCATGCCATAATGCTCGCTGGAAGCGCGAATCATGTAACTTACACATTCACAGGTTTAAATCCAAATTGTCGCTATATTTTCAAAGGCACAGCTGTGAGAGGTGGGGGTTATTCTAACCGCTGGAGTATGGCGACTCTGAATGGTGCGCAATCGTTCAGGGGTGCCCATGTTCCTGCCTGGGGGACATCTGGGATTGTCAACTTCGGGGCGTTGACCTCTACACAGGTTACGGATTTAACAACGAATCAGATGGCATGGAACGCCGGGGAAAATCGCGCCGATGGCGTGATGATGGTTTGGGAAGATATTGTCCCGCAATCTGGTGGTCAAATTTCTGTTAAAGTTCAACAATACCTTGGCAAAGTGCCCACTGGACAGGCGACCGATGGTCAATACAGTTATGCGCTTTCGGCTTTAAGTCTTGAACAAATCAGTGTTCCGCCGGTTGTTGTCCTTACGGCTCCAACAAATAATTCAATTTTCGTAGCCAATAGTGTATCATTAAGTGCCGTAGCATCTTCTCTTTACGGAGTGGCGTCTGTTGTATTCTATGCAAATTCAAATTTGGTGGGTTCTGTGTCTTCATCGCCATTTAATTTCACGTGGACGAATGTTGCAAACGGTGCTTATCAAATATTTGCTGTTGTTACCGATTCTACCGGCGTAAGCGCAACATCTGCAGTTGTGAATATTCAGGTTTCAGGAGCTATCCCACCAAAAGTTTCAATTACGTCCCCCGCCAGCAATGCCACATTCACTGAACCCGCAAATATTACAATTAGTGCAACAGCCACAGACCAGGATGGAACAGTTTCGCTTGTCGAATTTTATCAGGGCCAAAAAAAGATTGGCGAAGCAAAGAGTAATACATCCGAATTTTCTTACACGTGGACGAGCGTGCCTGCTGGGAATTACGTTTTAACCGCAATTGCTACTGACAACACTGGATTAGTTAGCACCTCCGCACCAGTCTCAATTCAGGTCGTCAGAATAAGCACAGGGTGGGTTGCTTTTAACGACCATGTTCCGGGACCTGGTACTCACACAAACACGACAACGTGGAATATCTTTGGATACGATCCAGGCGCTACGGGATATCTGAAAAATATTGTGAGTGGCACTAACCTTCCGGTTAGAGTCTCGATTTCCTATTCTGGTAATGTCATGCCGGCCTCTACTGCAGGAGTGCCAGCCGCTGGTACACCTCTATACAATACGTTTAATGGATATGTTGATTTTAGTACGCAAACGTATGGAATTGCTCAAGTTTCATCCGGAGCTTACGTTACTTATACTTTCACCGGACTTAATCCCAACGCTCGATACAGCTTCAAAGGCGGTGTCGTTCGTGGGAGCGATTCGTATGTGAATAGGTGGACAATTGCAGGTATTGAGGGCGCTGTTTCTTACCGCAATGCACACACCGCAAATGCTTTAACATCTGCACATTATCCGAATAATATAAAAACCAATGAAGCCGCAATAAACACAGGTGTAAATCATACTTCAACGACTGGCGATATGTGGGATTGGGAAGATATTGACCCAGGTTCAGATGGAAGTTTTTCAGTCTATTGCACTCAATACACCGGTCCTCAACCAAACGGGACAACCGATGGTCCCTATGGTTATGCAATTGGCGGCATTCGTTTAGAAGAATATCCAAGTTCTGCTTATGTCTCGATTATTACCCCAACAAATAATGCTATCTTCACTTATCCAACAAATATTCAGATTCAAGCAAGCGCTTATTCTCCAGTGGGTGTTAATAACGTTGCGTTTTACGCGAATAGCAATCTATTGACACGCGTTTCAAAAGCACCGTATGAGACAACGTGGACAAATCCGCCAGTTGGAACCAATTTCATATTTGCTACAATGACAGATGTGAATAATCAAACTCTGACCTCTTCTGTTGTCAGAGTAATTGTGAATCAACCGGCGATAAATACAAATGCGCCTGTTATTGTTCAGATCACTCCTGTGCCGGGGAGCACAGTAGGTGCATTAACAAGCATTCAGGTTATTTTCAGCGAAAATGTGGTAAATGTGGATGCTTCCGATCTATTAATCAACGGGATACCTGCAACAGGGGTATCCGGTAGCGGAACGAGCTATACATTCACGTTTACTCAACCGTCTCTTGGAAATGTGGCAATAACGTGGGCTTCTAATCATGGAATCGTGGACACTGGGTATCCGCCGTTGCCGTTTGACCACACAGCAAGCGGAGCGTCATGGAGTTATTATTTGGCTGATTTGACACCTCCAACAATCACATCAATCACGCCTGCGATGGGTTCAACTGTAAATGAACTTACGTCAATTTCCATTACATTCAGCGAAGCGGTTGCTGGTGTTAACGCGAGCGACCTTTTGATTAATGGTTCTCCCGCGATTAGCGTCGCTGGTGCAAATGCGCAATATACGTTCTACTTTGCACAACCTGCGTATGGTGCAGTTCAGATTTCGTGGGCGGCAAATCATGGAATTACTGACCTTGCGACTCCGCCAAATGCATTCGATGCCCAGAGCGCTCAATGGCATTATACCCTTGAAGCCCCCAAGACAGTTTTGATTGCCACAAATGCGGTTTGGAAATATAAGAAAGGCACATCGGAGGCATCGAGCCCAATTACCGCTTGGCGTTTATTACCGTTCGATGATTCTTCATGGTTGCAAGGTCCAGGACCGTTTTATTATGACGTAGACGGTACCCCTGTGCCATTTGTTGGAAACACGCGTTTAGACGATATGCGTAATACTTATGTGTCATTATATCTTCGCCACCCGCTTGTAATTTCAAATCTTCCATTCATGAAGAGCATCACAATTAATACGCTTTGCGACGACGGCTATATTCTCTGGATAAACGGGATAGAGGTGATTCGCTATAATACACGGGTTTCTGGCGATATTACTTATGATAATACAACCCCGGCTAACAATGCACCTGAACCATTGGTCATGCAGAGTTATACATTTACAAATCTGGATACCTTGCTGATTAACGGAACAAACCTTATTGCAATTCAGGCTTTGAATGTTAATCTGTCAAGTAGTGATTTCCTTATCAGCATGGAGATGACCGCTGTGATTGCTGACCCATCCCTCGAACCTCCAAGAATTGCCAGTGTAAATCCTGTGCCGGGCGAAGTTTATTATTTAACAAATCTAACTGTTACATTTACCGAGCCTGTCAAGAACGTTGATGCTTCGGATTTGTTGGTCAACGGTGTTCCGGCAACTTTTGTTTCAGGACAGGGGAATGCTTATACTTTCGGTTTTGCGCAACCTGCGTATGGCAACGTTTCAATCACATGGGCTTCAAATCACGGGATTGTGGATTACGATTCTCCTCCACGCTCGTTTGATGGAACTTCTCCATCCGCGACCTTCCAGTATGTCCTGTTAAATCCAAATGCCCCTGTGATTACTTCAAAATCACCGTCGGCAAATTCTACAGTAAGCAACCTGACGCAAGTTGTTGTTACATTTAATAAGCCAGTTGTAAATGTGGATGCCCAGGATCTTTTGATAAATGGTACTCCGGCTTCGGGTGTGTCCGGAGATGGACAGATGTTCACGTTTACATTCCCTCAACCACCTTATGGAGCTGTCAGCGTCAGGTGGGCTCAAAATCATGGAATTGTTGACGCGTCCAATCCCGCAAATAAATTCGATGAAACCCGTCCGGACACAAGCTGGCAGTATAACTTAATTGACCTGACTCCACCGACAATCATCAGTCAAGTTCCTTCGGCTGGAGCAACGGTGACAAATCTGTCTCAAATAACGGTAACCTTCTCTGAGTCGGTAAAAGGAGTTGATGCTCGCGACTTGCTTGTTAACGGCATCCCAGCAACGTCAGTCAGCGGGAGTGGTGCGGTCTATACTTTCACTTTCCCGGTGCCGAATGCCAGTGTTATTACAATTACCTGGTTAAGCATGCATGGAATAACAGACCTTGCGCCTGCGGCTAATCCATTTAATGAAAATGCTCCGGGTTCAACCTGGCAATATCATTCACCCGATGTAATACCACCAAGGATTTCAAATATTACGCCAATTCCTGGAATCACAGTTCGTGATTTGACGAAAATAACAGTGCTTTTTGACGAGCCCGTAAAAGGGGTGGATGCTTCAGATTTATTGATTAACACCTCACCAGCTCAATCGGTCAGCGGTTCTGGTGCTGGTCCGTATGTGTTTACATTTAATCAACCCGCAACCGGTGTTGTACAAATTGTCTGGACTTCAAACCATGGAATTACTGACCTTGCGACTCCACCGAATTCGTTTACCGCTTCGCCATGGAGTTATGTCCTTGATCCAAACGCCAGGTTTGACTCAAAGATAGTAATCAGCGAAATAATGTTTAATCCATCCACCCACCGCACAAATGATGAGTGGATTGAAATTCACAATACACATGACGCTCCGATTAATCTTACTGGTTGGAAATTCACCCGCGGTATTGACTTTATGTTCCCGAACATTTCGATTCCTGGCGGTGGCTACCTTGTCATTGCTTCCGACACGAACGCTTTCAAAGCACTTTATCCAACAGTGACGAATGTCATTGGCAACTGGCGAGGTAGATTGAGCAATATTGATGAACGTTTAACTTTAGTAAACTCGCTTGGTGAAACGATTGACGATGTCTGGTATGCTACTGAAGGCGATTGGGGTGTTCGCAGACGCGGTTCCACTGTGTGGAATTACACACGCGCTTATCGTGGATGGGAATGGTATTGTGCTGCGGATGGATACGGAAAATCTTTTGAATTAGTTCAGAAAGAATTGCCGAATGAATACGGGCAGAACTGGAAGACAAGTTCTGTCAATGGTGGAACGCCTGGAGCATCAAACAGCGTCGCCTCCACAAATATTCCGCCCATGATTCTGGATGTAATTCACATTCCAGCAGTTCCAACCCCGACAAATATTGTAACTGTTCGCGCAAGAATCCTTGACGAACAAACCAACAATATTGTGGTCACACTATATTGGCGCGATGCAACATCTACAACGCCTTCCGCATTCTCATCTCAACCAATGTTTGATGATGGACAACATAACGATGGTATAAAAGGCGACATGGTTTTTGCCGCGCAAATCCCGCCAATGGCAAATAATACAATTATCGAATTTTATGTGGAAGCTGTTGATAACCTTGGACTGATAAGAACATGGCCCGCTCCTGCCTATGAAACTAATGGCGTTTCGTTAGGACAGGTTGCAAACGCGCTTTATCAGGTAGACTCCACCGCGAGCGCCAAATTCAAACAACCGATTTATCGGCTGATAATGACCGGGGCGGAAAACCAGGAACTCCAGAGCATCTGGGGAGATGATAATCTCAGCCGAAGAATAAACGCGGAAATGAACGGCACATTTATTGCCATTGATGACAGCGGAACCGATGTTCGTTATCTTTGCGGTTTCAGAAATCGTGGAAACGGCACAAGAGGTGCTGTTCCGCATAACTTCAGAGTGAATATTCCAAACGATCGGCGCTGGAAAGGACAACAGGCGTTTAATCTGAACACTATGTATACTCACTCACAGGTTATGGGAACAATCATGTTCCGAAAGGCTGGGTTGCCGGTTGAAGATTCTTATTTTGTCCGTGTTCGTGTAAACGGTGTTGACCTTGCCAGCTCTGGAAATCCACAATATGGTTGTTATGTACATCTTGAAGAATTGAGTACCGATTGGGCACAGAACCACTTCCCGCTTGATGGTGGTGGAAATCTCTACAGGTGTATGCGCGTGGCGAATCTTCATTATCTTGGCACAAACTGGGTAAGTTACACCACTGGTGGATACAATTATTCCAAACAATCCAACCGCAGTGAAAATGATTGGAGCGACCTGTTTAATATGACTTGGACACTCGATAACACACCTGATACAAACTGGGCAAAAGCCGTAAGTCAGGTCTTAAATGTATCTGAATGGCAGAGATATTTTGCAGTGATGAGCCTGACTGGATTTGGTGAAACAGCGCTTGGAAGCGATGGTACCGCGGATGATTATACAATTTATAGAGGAGAATACGATACGCGTTTCATGGTTATTCCTCACGATAACGACACTGATTTTGGTGAAGGTGATGGAAGCCGAAGACCAGCAACCGATTCCATATTCCGCGCCGCAACGGCAACGTCCGATACTACATTCGTTCGTAAATTCCTCCAGCATCAGGAATTCGTCCCGATGTATTATGGACATCTCTACGAATTGGCGACGACCATCTTCCAGACAAACGAAATTCATCCTGCCCTTGACCATTACATTGGCGACGTTGTTGACACCACAACATTAAACCGCATGAAAACATGGACAGCTCAACGTGTTGCAAACGTGTTGAGCCAGATTAATCTTAATTTGACGTTAACCAACCTCGGTGGTTTATCTAGTAATCAAGGGTATCTTTACACATCCAGTTCGTCAGTCACACTCGCCGGGCGCGCGGATGTTATCCATACCCGTCAGGTTAAATTAAATGATACTGTGGCAACCTGGGTTGCGTGGAATGGAAACTGGCAGGGAACAGTTAGTCTCAATCCTGGTATTAACAACGTTTTAATTCAGTGCATTGATTCCAATAATGTTGTCTTTGCTCAAACCAATCTGACGGTCTGGTATGACAAAGGAAGCGTTACAACGGTTTCCGGAACCTTGAGTGGTAACCCGACATGGTCACCTGCAAACGGACCGTACTATATCTCTTCGAGCATAACAATTCCATCCGGCGTTACACTTACTATTTTGCCAGGCACAACTGTTTATCTTAATTCCGGGGCAAATATCACAGTTTCTGATGGCGGTAGATTAATTGCAGAAGGCACGCCGACAGCGAGAATCACATTCACACGAACGCCCGGAACATCCATCAGATGGGGGGGCATAATTATTAACGGGAGCGTAAATTCACCAGAAACCCGTATCGGTTACGCGCATATCGAATATAATGGATCTGTTGCGATTCATTCCTCAGGTGGAACAGTGTATCTGCATCACCTGACATTTGGTTCAACAGACCACCAATATGTATCTTTGGATAATTCTTCGTTTATTGTAAGCGACTGTCTTTTCCCGACACCTACTGCGGCATTCGAGCCAGCCCACGGTTCCGGCGGCATTAAACAGGGTGGAAGAGGAATATTCTTGCGAAACTTTTTTGGCGCTCCAAATGGATATAATGATACTATAGATTTTACAGGTGGGAATCGTCCTGGTCCGATTGTCCAATTTATTGACAACGTGTTTATGGGGTCAGGCGATGATGTTCTTGACCTTGACGGCACAGATGCATGGGTTGAAGGTAATATTTTCATGCACATTCATAAGAATGGCTCGCCAGATTCAGCGAGCGCTATTAGTGGCGGCAGAGACGGCTCCAATGTTTCTCGTATCACTATTATAAACAATATATTTTACGACCTTGACCACGTTGCTACTGCAAAAGAGGGTAACTTCTATGTCTTGATAAATAACACCATTGTAAGACAGAGTCGTCAAGGGGGAACAGACACAGCCGCCGGTGTTATTAACTTTGCAGATGCCGGAACAGCTGAAGGTGCTGGTATGTATCTGGAAGGCAACATTGTTTACAACGCTGAACAAATGTTACGTGAACCAGTTCAATCTGCAGTTGTGACATTATTTAATAATTTGTTACCTTTTGCATGGACAGGGTTAGGCGGAAGCAACTTTATCGCCGACCCAATGTTTAAATACGTCCCACAGGTTTCTGAAACAACCAATTTCGTGAATTGGACGCAAGCTCAAGTAATTTGGGATTGGTTCAGTCTACGGAATACTTCTCCTGCAATTGGTAGAGGAGAGTCAGGAATTAATCTCGGTGCAACTCGCAACTACGGTGTGATTCTGACTGGAATTCCAGACGGTATCACGAGTAGAAACAACGCACAGATTTGGGTTGGCATCAACAGAACCGGTAATGGAATTCCAACGGCATCCTGGGTAAACGGCGTTGGTTATACTCATTATAAATGGAGAATCGAAGGCGGACAATGGAGCGCTGAATTACCGATTACAACGCCAATTGTTTTAACAAATCTTGTAAGTGGAACTTACAAAATCGAGGTCGCAGGAAAACGCGATTGTGGATTCTATCAAGACGATCCTGTATACGGAAGCAATGCCGTTGTTACTATCTCAAGAACATGGACAGTTGATCGTAGTAGGTATCCAGTCAGAATAAACGAAGTCCTCGCCGCAAATCGTTCGGCTTACATCCACTACGACACAACACCGGATATGATCGAATTGTACAACGAAAGCGATTCTACTGTTTCACTTGCTGGCATGAGCATAACCGACGATCCATCAACGCCGACTAAATTCATATTCCCGTCTGGAACAACCATACCTGCGCGGAGTTATCTCGTGTTATTTGCAAATAATACGGACGGTACGCCTGGATTACATCTTGGATTCAATTTGGCGCAGGAAGGCGAAGGCGTTTATCTGTTTGCGCGCCCAAGCGAAGGCGGCCAATTGCTTGATTCAGTTGTGTTCGGTCCTCAAGTGCCAGATTATTCAATTGGCAAGTTGCCTGATGGTTCATGGGGATTAACAATTCCAACTTTCGGACAACAAAATAAAGCGGCTCCAATTGGCGATAGTTCAATGGTTAAAATAAACGAATGGCTTGCATCCGGCGGTTTCTGGTTTCAATCGGATTTTATTGAGCTATATAATCCTGAACATTTGCCTGTTTCAATCGGTGGCATGTTCTTGACAGATAGAACCGGTCAGCCAACTCGACATCAAATTGCTCCGCTCACATTCATAGCCTCTAACAGTTGTTTGGCATTCTTTGCGGATGGAGATGGGACTCAAGGTCCTCAACATTTGAACTTCCGAATTACTTATGAACAAGGACAAATAGAACTTTATGATTCAAAAACCAATCTTGTTGACAGGATTGTTTACCTCACTCAAAAGCCTGGCGTTTCCCAGGGCAGAAGTCCAAATGGAAAACCGACGTTCACTACGTTCAACCAACCAACGCCTGGCATCATCAATCCATCCATAGCTGGCGGTTTAAGTGGCGAAGTTCCTATTATTCTTGTCAATTATACCGACAGATGGCGTTACAACCAATCGGGGACGAATCTTGGCACGGGATGGATTGCAACAAATTATAATGATTCCACATGGACTGAAGGTAGCGGTGTCCTCGGTTACGAAGACGCATCTTTGCCTTATCCAATCAACACTTGGTTGACACTCGGTCCAGTCACATTCTACTTTAGAAAAACCATTGTTATCACAAACGAAGTTTCGCAATTCTCAAGGGTGCAGTTGTCATATTTGATTGATGATGGTGCCGTCTTCTACTTTAATGGACAGGAGGTCCACAGGGTTCGCATCAGTGGCAATGCGGGAGAACAAGTGGCATATGACGCGCTAGCCTCTACATCTGTCGGTGACGCTGCCATTGAAGGACCAATTACCATTTCACCATCGTTGTTAAGAAAAGGAACAAATTATATTGCAGTAGAAGTTCACCAATCAAGCGCGACGAGCAGTGATATAGTTTTTGCAATGTTGCTTGAGGGGATTATTATTACAAATCCTCCTGGGGCGGGCGCTGTGATGATAAATGAAGTGCTCGCAAACAACTCTACATTGAATGAATCAGACGGTTCAACTCCGGATTGGGTTGAACTCTACAATTCCTCATCCGGAGTACTTGATTTAAGCGGATGGTCATTGACTGATAACCTCTCCGATTGGCGCAGATGGGTATTCCCCCAGGGCTCAGTTATCCTACCTGGTGGATATCTCAAAGTGATTTGCGACGCTAATAAACCTGTTTCTACCACAAACACTGGGTTCGGACTCAAAGCAAATGGAGGGGCGGTCTATTTATTTGAATCGAGTGGTGTACTGATTGATTCGATAAATTATGGAATTCAAATTGCGGACTTTTCAATAGGCAGAGTTCCTAATGGAAGCACCAACTGGACTCTGACAGTGCCAACCGCAGGCGCAGGCAATATCGCCGCCACACTTGGCAGCATTTATCAATTAAAAATCAATGAATGGATGCCAAATGACAGCGGTGGCAGAGACGATTGGTTCGAAATTTATAATCCACAGTCCCAGCCTGTTGCCATTGGCGGATTGAAGTTGACGGATAATCTTGCTGTTCCAGGCAAACATGTAGTTGTTCCCCTTTCATTCATAGGTTCTTCATCCAATGGATATTTGAAAATTATTGCTGATAATAACCTTGTGGCAGGCGCAGACCATGTTGGCTTCAAACTTGATAACACAACTGAATCCATCGGCTTGTTTACGAGTAATGACCAGATGATTGATTCGATAACTTATTACAACCCTGCCAGCGGAGTTTCTGAAGGACGATTCCCGGATGGCTCGACAAATATTGTCAAATTCACAAAGACGGTCAGCCCGGGCGCCGCAAACTATCTTTGGTTAACCAATGTAATCATAAACGAGGCACTGAGCCATTCTGACCCACCACTGGAAGATGCAATCGAACTTTATAATCCAACAGACCAGCCTGTGGATATAAGTGGCTGGTATCTGAGCGATTCGCTTAATAATTTGAGGAAATTCAGAATTCCGCCAAACACAATTATTCCACCTCGTGGATTTAAAGTGTTCTATGAATATCAATTTAATTCAGACCCTGGAGTAAATCCATTTGCGTTTGCGCTCGGTTCACGCGGAGACCAGATTTATCTCTCAACCGCTGATAGTCTTGGAAATCTAACCGGATACAGACGTTCTGTAAAATTTGGCGCGTCCAGGAATGGGGTATCCTTCGGATATTATGTGAACAGCGTTGGAGAAGAAGATTTCGTTGCACTTGGTGCTCGCACATTTGGTGTTGATGACCCGGGTACAGTTGAGCAATTCCGTCAGGGAACAGGCGCTTCTAACGCTATTCCTAAAGTAGGTCCACTCGTAATTTCGGAGATTATGTATCATCCTCCCGATATTGGGACAAACGATAATGTTCAGGATGAATACATTGAACTTTACAATAATTCATCGGCAACAGTTATGCTATATGATCCTCAGTATCCAACAAACACATGGCGATTACGCGACGCTATTGATTACGAATTTCCAATGGGTGCATCAATCCCACCATTCAGTTATGCGCTTGTGGTGAGTTTTGACCCACAGACGAATGCGCAGGCTTTGGCAGAATTCAAAGGCAAATACAACATATCCGATGGCGCGTTAATCTTTGGACCATACCGCGGTAAACTCGCCAACGGTGATGAAAATATTGAACTATATGAGCCTGATACACCGAATCTGGTAACCAATAATCAGGGACAGATCGAGGTTGTAGTGCCTTATGTCCTTGTGGAAAAAGTCCATTATTATGATAGTGGAAATTGGCCATCTGAAGCAGACGGTAACGGTTACTCACTCCACAGAGTTTCATACACCGGCTATGCGAATGACCCAACAAACTGGGTTGCCGCTCCTCCAACACCAGGACCGCAGGGACTACGAATTACTGCTCAACCGCAGGATGTAAACGCGGTATGTGGACAGAACATCCTCTTTGTTGTAGAAGTTGCTGGTCAGAGCCCAATCTATTACCAATGGTATTTCAATGGAACGCCGATTGTTGGACAAACAAATAATGCACTTCAATTGCTGAATGTTTGTACAAACAACGCTGGAGCCTATCATGTTGTGGCTTACAATAGTCAGAGTTCTATAACTAGTGCAGTCGCCAAACTAACTGTTATTTCAGTGCAATTGCCGTCACCAGGTGTTGACTATATTACCGCAATTAAGAACCAACCTGTAAGCATTCCTGTGGCGTATCTCCTTGCAAACGACAGAGATTATAATGGTTCAACACTTTCAATAGTTGGAGTGTCTGCAACTTCAACAAATGGTGGTTATGTTAGCCTTGTTGGAAACTCTGTGATTTACACTCCACCAGCCAATAAAACTGGTTTCGACGAATTCTTCTACACCGTTCAGAATGGCTACGGATTGCAGGCAATGGGGGTTGTTTCAATAACAGTTGGACTAACAGAAAATTACAACAAAGTCGGACTTAAAAATTCGAATGGCAGGGTCGAAATCCAATTTGAAGGCTTACCTGGAATGACTTATGAAATCTTGCGGAGCCGCGACTTAAAATCATGGGAACTTATCATGACACTTCAAGCTGGCAACGACGGTATAATCCGCTTTACTGAAACAGACCAACCATCTGACCGCGCTTATTACAGAGTCCGCAGACAGTAATCTTCTATATAATTGCTGTAAGTTTGAATTCTCCCCCGTCTTCTCCGAAGATATAAGACGGGGAGAGTTATTTTAACCTTGATATTAACATATTTAAAATTGGCAGTGTTTGCACTGTTTTCCCGGGCTAATTTTGTTTGCTTTTGTCCATTAATGAAGTATCTTTTAAAAATGAATATTGGAAAGTTATTGGCAGTGATTTTAATAACCGGAGGTTTGATTCTTGCCATTGGTTGCAAGAAAAGTTCTGAATTGCCAGCTAAGGAAGAATCTGTTTCTCAAAAGTCAGAGCAGAAAAAAGGAGTTATCGGGATGGATGCACCGCCCCTCAAAATTTCTCAATGGGTTAAAGGAAACCCAGTGAACATTGCGGAGGGAAAGGGTAAAAAGATATTTGTTGTTGAATTCTGGGCAACATGGTGTCCGCCGTGTCAGGTTACAATTCCACACCTTACCGAAGTACAGAAAAAATACTCAAAAAACGATGTTATAATCATTGGGATCACCGATGAAGACCAAAAACTTGTCAAACAATTTGTAACAAAAATGGGTGATAAAATGGATTATATTGTTGCCATTGATGACAACGGCGAAACGTCGAAATCATATATGGACGCATTTGGAATTGATACCATCCCTCATGCGTTTATTGTTGATAAAGCCGGCAAAATAGTTTGGCAGGGAAATCCAATGGAAGGATTCGATGAAGCAATTGAATCTGTTGTCGCAGGAAACTTTTCCCTTGAAAAAGAGATTAAAAAGAACCTGGCAAAGGAAAAATTGATGAGTTTTATCGAGGCAGTGGAAAAGGATGAGAAATCGAAAATTGACCAACTTGGGAAAGAAATTGAACAACTGGACAAAGAAGTCGGCGGTGTTTTACCCGACCGAAAATTCAATGCTGAAGAAGCTTATAAACTTGTAAAGTTCAGTCTCTACGTGCGTGCATACACAGCTGGTCTAAAAGAAGGCAAGTCTGACAAAGAACTCGAGGAGGTCGCAAACAATGCAGAAAAATTTGCGCCTACAAATATTAATTTTGCAGATATGAAGAACTTTTTTAAACTTCAAAAATCTGCGATGGATTATTTTATGGCATTGATGGCTGGCGGGGATGAAACAAATGTATCAAATATAGCAAAAATGATTGGGGAAACAAAATCAAAAGACCCCATGTTATTAAGCCAGATTGCTTATGCAATGTTAACAAACGAAAAAGTTCCGCAGCGGGATAAACCAATTGCCCTTAAACTTGCTCAAATTGCTTATGATAATGGCGGTTCCACAAACGAAGATATGGTTCAGATCTATGCGCGAGCCCTTTTTGAAAATGGGAAAAAAGATGATGCAGTCAAATTTCAGAAGATAGCTATAGACCTGTGCAAGGACAAAGATAAGAAAAATGAATTCGAAACTACGTTAAAAGAGTTTCAGAACAAGTGAATATTACCTGGAGATTGTTCTGATAGTTTTGGTCATTGATATTTATGAACCGGAGATTGGAACTTGATTTATCAAAATCCGACCAGATTATAGCAGAAGATATCCTGAAAGTCCTATTTCAAATTGAATATGACAAAAAACAGGGGGATTTGGATTTAATTTCCGCAAGGATTGGACATTCACGAGAAGTTTTGTTAAAAATAATTCCCTCATTGATTGAAAAAGGTTATCTTAAAAGAGAGCAGGATGTTTATCATTTAACCGAGGAGGGTGAGAGATTTGCTCTTTTATTATTGAGAGCCCATCGAATATGCGAAACTTATTTGGCTAAAGAAACTGGATTGCCTGCCGGGGAATGGCATGTTCGCGCACATGAGATGGAGCATAAACTCAGTTTCGGTGAGATTAATGATTTATCAGATAAACTTGGGAACCCACGTTTTGACCCCCATGGCGATCCAATACCGACGCGAGACGGTAAGATTCTTGAAATAATTGGCACACCACTTCCTGACTGGGAAAAAGGGAAGCCAGCGGTTATCCTCCACGTAGAAGATGAGCCTGAAATTTCATACAAGAAATTAGCTTCAGCAAACATCTTTCCAGGCGTTAAAGTTAAAATAATTGATAAGTCGTCAACTATCATAGACTTACTTGTGGAAGGAATGCCCGTCAGAATAGATGTTTGTGATGCCTTGCTTGTCAGCGTTACCGATGTTCCTCCTGAGCTGGAAGAGACAGAAGATGTTCATCGTTTATCAGAACTTGAATGTGGAGAATCTGCTACTATTCGTGGATTATTGCCATCTTGCATGGGACTCGAAAGATTGAGACTCCTTGATTTAGGAATTGTTAACGGCAGTAGAATAACATGCGAATTTAAGAGTGTCCTGGGTAGCCCAATTTCTTATCGGGTTCGTGGGACATTGATTGCTTTAAGGAAAGAACAGGCAGATAGAATTTTGATTATGAAAAATGTTGGGAAATCAACTAACTAAAAATAAAAATATGGAGTTAAACTCTGCGTGTCAAAATTGTCCAGCTCGTTTGACACGACTACAACAATTGGGGATTGAACAAGGGGATTTTGATTTTGTAATTGCTCTTGCTGGAAATCCGAATACCGGCAAAAGCACAGTTTTTAATAGACTTACTGGTTTGCGACAACATACAGGCAACTGGCCGGGTAAAACTATTACAAGAGCCGAAGGTGCGTTCGCCTATAATAACCGTAAATATAAAATAATAGATTTACCAGGAACTTACTCTTTGCTTTCGATTTCTCCGGATGAAGAGGTGGCGAGGGACTTTATTCTTTTTGGAAAACCGGATGTTACAGTTATTATTGTGGATGCGACATGTTTGGAGAGAAACCTGAATCTTGTTTTGCAGATTCTGGAACTTACTAATAAGGCAGTTTTATGTGTAAATCTAATTGATGAAGCAGAAGCGCATGGTATAAAAATTGACACACGAATGTTAGCCAGAGAGCTCGGGATTCCTGTGGTTCCATGCGCGGCAAGAGAGGGAAGAGGAATTAATGAACTTCTTGAGCAAATTGAATTTGTAGCAACAGGTAAAATCAAATGTAACCCATACAAACTTAAACTCGATATACCGGGCTTATCTGAAGCAATGCAAGAAATTAAAGCGCAATTGGAAAAAATATATCCTGATTTACCAAATATTGAATGGGTAGTTTTCCGTTTGCTTGATGGTGACCGTCAGATGATTGAAAATATACGTTCAGGCAAATTGCGTGTCCTTTATGGAGATAATATTGAGCAGAATGAGGCAATTCTAAATGAAATAGAAAAGGAGAACAATTTTGATAAATTTAAAAAGAATGCAGAGTCCACGTCCGGAGAAATAGTTGGTGAACTAACATCATCTGAAAACAAGCCGATTCAAGAATTAATTGAAAATGTTGCTTTGCAGAGGTGGAGACTTCCCCATAATTTCCATGATCGTATCACGGAAACGATTTATACTGAATCTGAACGAATTTGTTCAAAAGTAATTTTTAGAGACGATTCAAACCAGCGCCTGGCATGGCAACAAAGATTGGACAGACTTTTGACGAATCCCTCTACAGCATTTCCACTGATGATTCTTTTATTTGGCATTGTTCTATGGTTTACAATTTCTGGCGCAAATTATCCTTCAGAATTGTTATCTTCGTTCTTAGTTGATTTTGGACATACAAAATTGCGCTCTTTAGCAACTGCCGCGAATTTACCCCATTGGATTACTGGGGCTTTGGTTGACGGTGCGTATCTTGCCACTGCGTGGGTTGTTAGCGTTATGCTTCCGCCAATGGCAATCTTTTTCCCAATATTTACAATGCTTGAAGACTTTGGATATTTACCGAGAGTAGCATTTAATTTAGATGGTATTTTTCAAAAAGTGGGAGCACACGGAAAACAAGCATTAACGATGACTATGGGACTCGGTTGCAATGCGGCAGGTGTGGTAGCAACACGAATAATAGATTCTCCGCGTGAGAGATTGATTGCTATTGTTACCAACAATTTTTCTCTCTGTAATGGTAGATGGCCCTTACAGATATTAATTGCTTCTGTTTTTATCGGTTCATTGGTGCCATCGGAATTATTCGGCGTTGTGTCAACTGCAGTGGTGATGGCGGTTGCTTTGACTGGTTTTGCACTCACTTTTCTTGTTTCATGGTTTTTAAGTAGAACTATTTTGAAAGGTGAGGCGACCAGTTTCAGCCTTGAATTGCCGCCTTATCGTCCTCCAAATATTATAAGAACCATTTACACATCTTTAATAGATAGAACAATATTCGTTTTATGGCGCGCAATTGTTTTTGCTTTTCCTGCGGGCATATTTATCTGGCTTGTCTCAAATATTTCAATAAATGAACATTCTATCGCTTGGTGGATAATTAAGTTTTTTGACCCGATTGCATGGATAATGGGACTTACAGGGGCTGTTTTGCTGGCATATATTGTGGCAATTCCAGCAAACGAAATTGTTTTGCCAGCGACCCTGATGTTAACAGCGTTGGTCTCTCAGTCCACTCCAGAAATTCAATCTGGTGTATTGGTTGAAGCCACAGAATCTGGCGTTAAGTCGATTCTAATAGGCAGTGGATGGAATACTCTAAACGCTATTTGCCTTCTGCTATTTAGTCTATGTCACAATCCTTGTTCGACAACTTTATACACAATATACAAAGAAACTAAAAGT
>JAOADO010000024.1 GCA_026417275.1 Verrucomicrobiia bacterium | reverse complement strand
CCTTTCGGCAGTTAGTCCAGTTCGGACGGAAAAATAAAAGGAAAAATCATGAAAATAACAAACGCGTCTTCATTGCCTTTCGGCAGTTAGTCCAGTTCGGACTGCAGGTACTCTAACTCTTTGGTTTTCAATTGTCAAATCGGTGCTCAGGTAGGGAGTCTGGTTTTTCGCTGGCACGGTTTTTGCTCTTTTTGTCCACAGTTCTTCAGCCTTTATGTGTAAGTCTTTGAAAATAAATGTGTTATAACCCAGGTAGCGAGCCAGGGGTTTTTTGACCCAATTGGCTCGCTACCTGAGGTCTTAGACTTTTCTAAAGTAGAATTCTTCTTCGTCCAGAGTCCGGTTCCTGGTTTTCGTGGGTTGCCGTGGCTCGTTTGTATGTCAAAGAACGGGCTTGCCGGGGACTCTTTTTTATGGAGTTTCCCACTTTACAAGCAGAAGTCTTTTCAGTTTCTGGTTATGGTAGTCATTTGTGGGTGTTTTTTAAAAGTTTCCCAGGAGAAGGGGGTTTTGTCAATGGCTTTTTCGTAGTGTGATGTGGGATTTTGTGGCGCGGGAGGTTGAAAGGGACATGGGCAGTCGCATTTGCGGCTGCGGTATAATAGTTGTCGGGGTGTGGGTTGGGTGGTGGTGTTTTTTTATTCCTGGAGACGCATTGGCATGACGACGTATAGAAATGGTCCATTTATTTTAATTACGCCAGGGCTCATGTGGTCTGTTAGTTCAAAGAAGATTACATCTTCGGTAAGTACGCTAAGGGCGTCTATCAGGTAGGCGGGGTTAAATGCAATTGAGAATTCTTCACCGTTGAATCGGACAGCGATTGATTCGAGGAAGTCGCCGACTTCCGGGGTGTTGGTGGTTACGGTCATGGTGTTTTCGGAGAGTGTGAGTTTGACGGAGTTGTTTTTTTCGCTGGTGACCAGTTCGGCTCGTTTGAGGACCGATAGGAATTCTTCCCGCATGATTTCGATTCTGTATTTTGATTCTGCCGGGACTACTTGTTTATAGTTCGGGTACACGCCGTCGATGAGTTTGACTGAGATTTCTGTTGTCGGTTGTTTTTCACCCCGGATGTAGAATCGGGCAAAGTTTTCCATGAAGACGAGTTCGACGTCTCCTTCCTGGCTTAGCAGTCTGTTTAGTTCATTGACGCCGCGTATCGGGATTATAAGGTTTGCAGACATGTCTGCCGGTATGTCAACGTCTTCTTCTACAAGGGCCAGTCTTCGTCCGTCTGTGGCAACAACGGTTGTTTTCTGGTCTTTCATTTCTATGTATGTTCCAGTTAGAAGGTATCTTCCTTCTTCTTGAGCGGCGGCAAAGCCGGTTCTTCTCAGCATTTCTTTTAGTTTTTCTTGTGTGAATTTGATTTTCTTGTCTTCTTTTATTTGTCTTATTTGCGGGAAGTCCGATGCCGGGAGGGCGTAGATTTTGAATTTTGCTGGACCACTTTCTATTTTGTATTTAGACTCGTCTTCGGCGTAGATTTGTATTTCTGTTCCCGGGAGTTCTCTAACTATGCTTAGTAATCGCTTGGCTGGGAGTGTTGTTTTTCCCGGGGTGTTTATCTGGGCTTTGACTTTGCATGAGACTGTCATGTCAAGGTCTGTGCCGGTTAGTTCAAGGGTGTCTCCTTCGGCATTCAGGAGGACGTTGGAAAGGATAGGCATGTTTGACCTGCCGGCGACAGCATTCTGGACAATCTGCAAGCCCGATTGGATTTGTTCCTTTGCGATTGTGATGTTCATGTATTTTATTATTACGGTTTCTTAAGTTTTCAAAATCCGTATTATTATTATATACTGTGAATAGTTAAAATAAATTAAAAAGTCAAGAAATCGCGGTATTATTTTAGATATTTTGTGTGTGAATAACTTTCTAATATTTTCTGAATAACTTTAGCAAGACGTGGTTATTGTTTGTTGTTAGGATTTGTTGAGTGGTGTTTTGGAATGTTTTTAACAGAGTGGTGTTAATAAGTGAAAGGTTGTTTTTTGAAGGGATGGTTTTGATGGGGTTTAGAGTTATTATGGATTTGTTATGGCAAGGTTGACTGATATTGGTGTTGATGGCACTGCAATTTATTTGATTCCGGTGAAGACGCGTGTTCCATTGAAGTTTGGCACGGAGGTGTTGACTTCGGTGGAGTGTGCTCGGGTGAAGGTGGGGGTTGTGGATGGGAGGGGAAGGAGGGCAGTTGGGTGGGGTGAGGTTCCGTTGAGTGTGCAGTGGGTTTGGCCGTCGGAGTTGTCTTATGAGGAGAGGTTGGAGTGTTTGGTTGCTTTTTTGAAGGTTCTTGCTCGGGAGTGGGCTGGGTTTTCAGTAAGGGGGCATCCGATGGAGGTGGGGTATGAGTTTATTGAGTTCAGGTTGCATGCGCTTTTAAGGGAGTTTAATCGTGGGAGGGTGGAGCCTATGCCTTATCTTGCGGCTCTGCTTTGTTGTGCTCCATTTGATATCGCAGTTCATGATGGTTATGGAAGGCTTGCGGGGAGGAGGATTTATGAAACATATAATGCGGATTTTATGAATCGTGACCTTTCAGGTTTTCTTGAGTCGATGCCGGGTTCTGGAGTGAGTTTTAGGTCTCGTTATCCGCATGAGTTTATTGTTCAGCCGCGTATCAGGATGAGGGCGTGGCATCTTGTAGGGGGGCTTGACCCGATAGAGGAGGGGGACTTAAGGGGAAATGAGCCAGTGGATGGATATCCTGTTTTGTTGCGGGACTGGATTCGCAGGGATGGTTTAAAGTGTTTGAAGATAAAGCTCAGGGGCAATGATGAACAGTGGGATTATGAGCGTATTGTGAGGGTCGGGGAGATTGGTATGCGGGAAGGGGTTGAGTGGTTGAGTGCAGATTTTAATTGTACTGTAACGGTTCCCGGGTATGTTAACGGGATTCTGGATAGGTTGCGCGATGAGTATCCGAGGATTTATGGCATGATTCTGTATGTTGAGCAACCTTTCCCTTATGAACTTGAGAAGTCGCCAATAGATGTCCACAGTGTTTCTGCGCGCAAGCCGTTGTTTCTGGATGAGAGCGCGCATGACTGGAGGATGGTAAGGTTTGGGCGGAGTCTTGGCTGGAGTGGTGTGGCATTGAAGACTTGCAAAACACAGACCGGGGCTGTGCTTTCTGCGTGTTGGGCAGAGGCGCACGGAATGGCTCTTATGGTGCAGGACCTTACTAATCCTATGCTTGCTCAGATACCGCATCTTTTGCTTGCTTCTCACTTGAACACGATCATGGGTGTGGAGACGAATTCTATGCAGTTTTATCCTGAGGCGTCGGTTCCTGAGGCGTCGGTTCATCCCGGCATTTACAGGCGGCAGGATGGAGTTGTTGACCTTTCTTCCATAAAGGGAGATGGGTTTGGTTATCGGGTTGAGGAAATCAGGCGTGAGTTGCCGAGGCCGGTCGTGGAGTATTGGGGTTGAGCGAGTTGTCAGTATTTTTTAGCTGTGTTCTGGAGAAAAGGGTTGGAGCGGGTGAAGGGAATCGAACCCTCGTCTCAGGCTTGGGAAGCCCGCGTTCTACCATTGAACCACACCCGCGTATACATCAAAGTTTACAGATTTTTTAAAAAATGCAAGAGCAATTTTTGAGCGACTGTGGAGTTTGATTGTGAAGAGGCTGTGGCGGAGACATCACGCGGGGAGCTGGGTGGGCGTATTTATATTTCTGTTTAAATTTTGGGTGGATAAGTTATATTTATTAAGTTATTTATGGAAGTTATAATAAAGGTTTTGCCGGAGAATAGGTCGGCGCGCGTCAAAGCCGGCGAGTTTATACTGGACGCAAGCACAGATGCGGGCGTTGTTCTGAACTCTGGATGTCTTAATTCAACGTGTGGGACGTGTGCTGTTGAAATTCTCGAAGGTGGTGAAAATCTTTCTGCTATGACGGACAGGGAAAGGTCGGTTTTAGAGGGAAAGAATCTTGAGCCTGGCAAGTTCAGGCTTGCTTGTTGCACAAAAATCATGAGGGGCGAGGTGGTGATAAGGTCGAATTATTGATACAGGGTATTGGATGATTGTTTGACTAAATGTGGGGAAGTGTTTTTTCGGCGGTTTTTTCACTGAGGGGGGCGTTGCTCTAAGAAAGCAGGTTTTCTCTCGCTGTGGAATGGAGGGTGTGATGCCTCGCGCAGGGAGGGGCTCTGTCTGTTGCATAGTGTTGGTGGGATAGACTGGAGATTGTCTTCTGCGCGAAGGGCGGGTATCGTGAGAGTCTTGTTTTCGCAGAATCGAAGGCAAAGTTTGCAAGAATGAGTTTTTCCTGAGTCTTGAATGAGTTTGTTTTTAGTCGTATTTTTATAGGATGTTTAAACTTGTTGCGCCATATAAGCCGGCAGGGGACCAGCCTGAAGCCATAGAGAGACTTGTTGAATGGCTCAATGAGGGGCATCGGCACCAGACATTGCTTGGCGTGACTGGTTCTGGAAAGACGTTTACCATCGCGAATGTAATTGCAAAGGTTAATCGTCCGACGCTTGTGCTTTCCCATAATAAGACGCTTGCGGCGCAACTTTTTGCAGAGTTTAAATCTTTTTTTCCAGAGAACGCTGTGGAGTATTTTATTAGTTACTTCGATTATTATCAGCCGGAGGCGTACATTCCGGCAACGGACACTTATATTGAGAAGGATTCGAGTATAAACGAAGCGATTGAGCGGATGCGCCTTTCGACGATGAGTTCGCTGTTTGCGCGTCGGGATGTTGTTGTTGTGGCAAGTGTTTCGTGCATCTATGGCATTGGGAGCAAAGAGGATTACGAGGAAATGCTGGTTAATGTGAGTATCGGGGAGAATATTCCGCGGGATAGGTTGCTTGAAAAGCTTGTGGCGATGCAGTACGACCGCAACGATATTGAGTTTAACCGCGGGCACTTTCGTGTGCGCGGGGATACTGTGGAAGTTCGTCCGGCTTACACGGAGGATGGAATACGGATAGAATTTTTTGGGGATGAGGTTGAAAGAATCACGCGTTTTGAGCCATTGACCGGGTCGAGGATTGAGGAACTGAATTTTGTGACTATTTTCCCGGGCAAGCAGTTTGTGACGCCGGAGAATAAATTGAAGAGGGCGATTCTTTCGATTCGGGAGGAGCTTGCCGAAAGAATTGCGTGGTTTGAGAGTCGTGGAAAATTGCTCGAGGCTCAACGCATCAAAATGAGAACAGAATTTGACCTGGAGATGATGGAGGAAACGGGCTATTGTTCCGGGATAGAAAATTACTCTCGACATATTGCTGGGCGCCCGCCTGGTTCGAGACCGGGCACACTGCTTGATTTTTTCCCAAAGGATTATTTGTTGATTATTGACGAATCGCACGCAACTGTGCCTCAGTTGCGCGGGATGTATGCTGGCGACCGTTCAAGGAAAGAGGTTCTTGTTGAGTATGGATTTCGTCTTCCGAGCGCACTCGACAACAGACCGTTGAATTTCAACGAATTCCAGCAGTTGCAAGGACAGACTATTTATGTGAGCGCGACGCCGGGGGACGACGAAATTCGCTGGTCGGAGGGGAGGGTTGCCGAGTTGGTTGTCCGCCCGACAGGACTTATTGACCCGGAGATTGAAGTCAAGCCGCTTAAAGGACAGATAGACGACCTTATTCATGAGGCCCGCAAGCGGGTGGAGGCTGGCGAACGCGTGCTTGTAACAACACTTACAAAGAGAACGGCGGAGGAACTTACCGACTATCTTCGCCAGATTGGTGTCAACGTCCGTTATTTGCATAGCGAAATTGATGCCATTGAGCGCGTGGAAATTTTGCGTGCGTTGAGGAAGGGTGATTTTGACGTTCTTGTCGGGATAAATCTTCTCCGCGAGGGGCTGGATTTGCCCGAGGTTTCGCTTGTTGCGATACTCGATGCAGATAAAGAAGGGTTTCTTCGCTCCACGACGAGTCTTATTCAGACGGCTGGCAGAGCCGCGCGAAACATCAACGGGAAAGTTATACTCTACGCGGATGTGATAACCGGCAGTATTAGAAAGTTTCTTGAAATCTCAGAGTACCGCAGAAAAAAGCAAATCGAGTATAACAAGAAACATAATATAACGCCGCGGACGGTTACGCGCGCGCTCGAAGAGAGTCTCTCTACAGAATATTCATACAAAGAAACCGCCTCGATGATTCTCAAGGAGACCTCTGCAGATTTTGACGTCACGGAGACAATACGGGAACTTGAGCGGGAGATGTTAGAGGCGGCAAACAATCTTGAATTTGAAAAAGCGGCTTTGCTCAGGGACCAGGTTAAAGAATTAAAACGGATGTATGGAGGGGATAGAGAAAGCGCGGACTCTTCTAAGTCAAAACCTTATCCCGAGCCTGTGTCTGAAAAAAAAGGGCGAAGAGGCGCGGTGGGTGCCATAAACCGCAAATCCAAAAAACGTTCAGAGCCTTTTTAAATTTGAGAGCACGGCGGCAGAGTCTTTGCACACTGGTGGGGAGGTGACACAGTTTTATAAACACTGATGGTAACAAATTAAGGCTTCCTGCTAACGTTCAGATTCGTTTTTTTAAAGTGTCAGCAAGGATTGGTTAGAAGTTTGTGGAATGAATCTGAGGGATGATAGTGTTTGGAATATATTTTTTCACAATTTATTTTACTTTGATTCATTAATTTTATTAAATCTTTGGCATGCCAAAGAGAAACGATATTAATAAGGTTTTAATTATTGGTAGCGGACCAATTGTAATCGGACAGGCGTGCGAGTTTGATTATTCAGGGACTCAGGCTTGCAAAGCCCTGCGCAGTATGGGGTATAAAATAGTGTTGGTGAATTCCAACCCGGCAACGATTATGACGGACCCCGGGATGGCAGACGTGACATACATAGAACCACTGAATGTTGAACGGCTTGCGCAGATAATAGAAAAAGAGCGTCCAGACGCGTTGTTACCAAATCTTGGAGGGCAGACTGGATTGAATCTTTCTGAAGAGTTGTACAAAAAAGGGGTGCTTGATAAATACAATGTAAAAATTATCGGTGTTCAGGCGGACGCCATTGAAAGGGGGGAGGACAGGCTTGTATTTAAAGAGACGATGAAAAAGCTCGGGATTCCTATTCCGAGGAGCGAGCTTGCCTACAGCGTGGAGGAAGCCGAGGGGATTGCGGCAAAACTTGGATATCCTGTTGTGATTCGTCCTGCTTATACGCTTGGTGGCACAGGCGGCGGAATGGTGTTCAACGTGGAGGAGTTGCGTGTTGTTGCAGCAAGGGGAATTGCGGCAAGTTTGATAGGGCAAATACTTGTGGAGGAGTCTGTTCTTGGCTGGGAAGAACTTGAACTGGAGGTGGTGCGTGATGCCAAGAATCAACTTATTACCGTGTGTTTTATTGAGAACGTGGACGCTATGGGTGTTCACACAGGCGACTCATTCTGTGTTGCGCCGATGTTGACGATTTCGGAAGAACTTCAAAAGAGGTTGCAAAAATGGTCTTACGATGTGGTTGAATCAATTGGTGTAATCGGCGGCACGAACATCCAGTTTGCGCACGATCCGAAAACAGACCGCGTGGTTATTATTGAAATCAATCCGCGGACATCTCGTTCATCTGCACTTGCTTCTAAAGCCACAGGGTTCCCGATAGCGCGGGTTTCCACGTTTCTTGCTGGTGGTTTGACACTCGATGAAATTCCATACTGGCGAGATGGCACTCTTGAAAAATATACGCCATCGGGAGACTATGTGGTTGTAAAATTTTCCCGCTGGGCTTTTGAGAAGTTCAAAGGTGCCATAGATAGACTTGGCACACAGATGCGTGCGGTTGGAGAGGTAATGAGCATTGGCAAAAACTATAAAGAAGCCCTTCAAAAGTCTATTCGTTCGCTTGAGATTGGCAGATATGGACTTGGTTTTGCGAAGGACTTTAATTCAAAGAGTTTGACGGAGTTGATGAGCATGCTCTGCCATCCGACAAGTGAGCGTCAGTTCATAATGTATGAGGCTCTTCGCAAAGGTGCCTCGGTGGATGAACTCTACAAAATTACTTACATAAAGCCGTGGTTCATCCAGCAGATGAAGGAGCTTGTTGAACTTGAAGAAGAGATTCTTAAGTACAAAGGCAAGCGTCTGCCCGATGATTTGCTCATTAGAGCGAAGAAAGACGGGTTTGCAGATAAATATTTAGCCAAGCTTCTTGGGATTCCTGAAAAAGAGATTCGCGAACAACGGAAAAAGCTCGGGGTTGTTGCGGGATTCCACGCGGTTAAAGTGAGCGGTGTGGAAAACGCGGCTTATTACTATTCATCTTACAATGCCCCGGATGAAACGCCAGTAAGCAACAAGCCCAAGGTGATGATTCTTGGAGGTGGTCCAAACCGAATCGGGCAGGGAATCGAGTTTGATTATTGTTGCTGTCACGCCGCATACACTTTGCGCGAGCTGGGCTATGAAACCATCATGGTCAACTGCAACCCTGAGACAGTTTCCACGGACTACGACACGTCCGATAAGCTCTACTTTGAGCCGCTCACAATCGAAGATGTTCTCAACATATATGAGAAAGAAAAACCTGTTGGGGTTATCTGCCAGTTTGGTGGTCAAACGCCTCTCAATATTTCGGCGGAACTTGCGCAGGCTGGCGTTAATATCCTTGGGACGTCTGTCGAATCGATTGCCATTGCAGAAGACCGCGATTTGTTCAGGAAAAAGATGCAGTCTCTTGGCATTGCTATGCCTGAATCCGGAATGGCTTCGAACATCAATGAAGCAATAAAAATTGCGAATGAAATTGGTTATCCGTTAATGGTTAGGCCTTCTTATGTGCTCGGGGGACGCGGCATGGAAATTATTCTTGATGAGGAAATGCTTCGTGAATATGTTGCCGCGGCTGTGGACGTGACGCCTGAACGCCCAATTCTCATTGACCGTTTTCTCCAGAATGCGCTGGAATGCGAGGCGGATGCGCTTTCGGACGGTGATGATGTATTCGTTCCGTCAATAATGGAACATATTGAGTTGGCGGGCATTCACTCCGGAGATTCTGCATGCGTAATTCCGCCGGTGAATCTTAATCCGGAGCAAATTAAAACAATCCATGATTATACCAAATACATTGCAAAAGAGTTGAGTGTCGTTGGGCTCTTGAATATTCAGTATGCGATTGAAAATGACAAGATTTTTGTCCTCGAAGCGAATCCGCGCGCGTCCCGAACCGTGCCACTGGTGTCAAAAGTCTGCGGCATCAACATGGCAAAAATTGCCACACAACTCATCATGGGCAGAAAATTGAGAGACCTTAATTTAAAACACGGCAAATTCAAGCACTTCGGCGTAAAGGAATCGGTATTCCCATTCAATATGTTTCCGGAGGTTGACCCTGTTCTTGGTCCAGAAATGCGTTCAACAGGGGAAGTTCTCGGGCTTGCGGATTCATTCGGAATGGCGTTTTTCAAGGCTCAGGAAGCTGCGAAACCCCCACTGCCAACTTCTGGAACCGTGTTGATAACAACCTATGAAAAGAATAAACAATTGGCTGATATCGCGCGTGGTTTTCATGAACTTGGATTCCGAATTCTGTCAACTGAGGGCACGCATGAATATCTCCTTACACATAATGTGCCTTCCACACTCATTAGAAAACAGAATGAGGGACGCCCAAACATTGTTGACGCAATAACGAATAAGGAGATACAGCTTATAATCAACACGCCTTCTGGGAAACGCGGCAGACAGGACGACTCTTACATTCGCAAAGCGGCAATTAAGTACAGAGTCCCATATATAACAACTCTGGCGGCAGCCGCCGCGTCATTGCACGGTATAAGAGCCGAGCGGGCAGGTCATGCGGGCGTCAAGTCTCTTCAAGAATATCACGCAACTATTGAATATGCGGATTGATACCGCCTTTCATTAAAAAGCCCGAACGCGGATGTTTTCTTGTTCCCGTTCGGGCTTTTTTTGAGGAATTTACTTCTGCAAAGCCTTCCAGGGAAATACAGACGCCGTGTGCACCATCAAAAAAAAAAGAGCCATTCCTCCAGTGGTGGTAAGGAGAAATCGTGCCCCCCTCTCTCGGCAAAATCCGAGATGATTAATTATTAAAAGAAGTTTTATTTTTTGTGTTTGATGAAATTCGTTTTTCCCATTCGGGGTATTCGCGTTCGATGAGTTTTTGCGCCCAGTTGCCATACCAGGCGTAGCCATTTCTGCGTTCATGCCCAATTTCTGAAAGGTTGTATTTTTTTACGCCGTCGCGGTCGGCAAAGATAGGCTTGTTTGTTTCTATTTCATAGAATCGCGCCCACAGCGGCGGAGCGGCTGGGTCTTTTACAACAACTCTGTCTCTGGTAGTTGGTACGGTTGGATTGTTTTTTTCAACGATTCTAATTCCCTCAATTTTAGATGATTTGAACCATTCAATGGCGGCGCGGATTGAGGTAATTATCTCAGGGGATGGTTTTTCTATGGACATTAGAAGTCTTACAATGCCGACGGATTCGCAACCGCTGATTGATGGGAGTTCAAATGTGCGGGCTCCGCGTGGTTCAAGTGTTGTTTCATCATGCTGGGCGCACCAGGCGGTTAGTTTGCCGTTGATTTTTATCTGGCATTTGAGGATGCAATCGATTCCTTTTTCAAACGCTTGTCTGGCTTGTTTTCGGCGTTCTTCATCGAGGAATTTGTAGACTTCGGAATTGGCTGTTTCTCTTAAAAATTCGAGGAGGCGCACCATTGTTGAATCGTTGAAAGTGATGTGTTTGTGGTATCCGTTGCCAGGAGGATGGCATTGTGGAAACCCGCCGTTTGGGTATTGGGCTTTTATGATGTAGTCGAATCCTTTGAGGAACGCGGTTTTAGATGGTGTACTTTTGGTGGCGTTGTAGTGTATTGCTAAAAATCGGAGTTCGTCCACTGTGGCTCCGTTGTCGAATGTGGGTTTAATGTCTAACGGATTTCCTGTGTATGGTTTTGATGTTGTGTCCGTGTTTTTAGTCCAGCCGCCGAGTGGTGATTGATGGCTGATGATATTGGAGGCAATTTGGGCGGATTCAACAGAGGAGTACCACATTGGCGGATTGTGCAGATAATTTGCCGCCTTGTTTGCGGCAGGGCAATTTAAGGCAGACAAAGCAATAAACAGAGTCAGAATATTGATTTTCATTTCGGGAGGCTTCAGGCGGTTAAATAGGGGCGAATTCATTGCGCAATGAATAGTGAAAATGTTATTCGTGACGTAATGCTTCGACCGGGTCCATCTTTGCGGCGCGCATTGCCGGGTAGAGTCCGAAGACAATGCCAACAAGGGCGGAAATTGAAAACGCAAGTAGTGGAGACCAAAGTGTAACGATTGTTTTCATGTTTGCAAAGGTGGTTACAAGGAAAGGGATGGCGATGCCGAACAAAACGCCTATCAAGCCGCCTGTGCCCGAAAGCATGACGGATTCAACGAGAAATTGTGTAACAATGTCGCGTCGTTTGGCGCCGAGCGCTCGGCGGATGCCAATTTCGCGTGTGCGTTCTGTGACGGTGGCGAGCATGATGTTCATGATGCCGATGCCGCCGACGAGCAGTGAAATTGCGGCGATTGAGCCAAGCACAATGTTGAAGATTCGCTTTGTTTCCTCAGCGCGTCTTAAGAGTTCAATCGGAACGACTATCTCGTAATCCTTCTTTTTGTGATTTCGCTGGAGGAGCGTGTTGATGGCTTGCGCAACACCCACGACGCGGTCTGGGTTGTTCACTTTTACAGTTACTTCGTGAAGTTCAACGCGCTCGGCTTCCATGCTTCCTGTTCTGCGTTTGACGATTGTTTCGCCAAAACGGGCGCGCGCGGTGGAAAGCGGGATGAACATTCTGTAAATGGTGGTTTTAGGGGCACCGCCAGCGGTGGCTGTTTTGCTTGCTTTTTGCGGCTCAATCACACCGATTATGCGATAATAAGTTCCGCCAACTCGCACATCGCGTCCGATTGGATTGCTTATTGGAAACAATTGTTGTGCGGTTTCGTATCCAAGAACGCAAACGTTTGCCGAGTATTCCATTTCAATCTCCGAAAAGAATCGTCCCGTGCCAACCCGCTGATTTCTCATTTCGGGATACCATGGCACAGTGCCAACGATTTCGCCGTCCACGCGCCGCGTGGCGTTCCAGATGTATTCGCGAACAATTCTGCCAGGGACAACAATTGTTACGCCCGGGATTGTGGAACGAATCCGTTTAATGTCGTTGTACTTCAAGCCGTATTCAAGGCTGAAACTCTGGGCAGCTCCAGAAATTTTCTGCTCATCCGGTGGTTTTACGCTCTGCAAAATTATGTTTTGGCTACCGAGGTTTTTAATCTGCTCTTGGGCTTCGTAGCTTGCCCCCTCGCCAATCGCAAGCATGGCGATTACCGAACAGACACCGAAGACAATGCCCAGAACAGTCAAAAAAGAGCGGAGTTTATGCAACCAGAGGCTTTTCAGGGCGAGTTTGAAGATGCGTAGAAGGTGGTCTGGCATAAACAGACGCAGGAGCGCGCCAGAAGGGTTTACCTGGTCGGCATTGTCCGGTTGTTCAATATTAATAACCCTTTTTTCTGAGAGCTCCATTTTTTGTCCCTATCTGTTTCTTGAATCGGTTTCAACTACACCGTCTCTCAATCTTATGGTGCGTTCGGCGCGGCGTGCAACGGATTCATCGTGTGTAACCATGATTATTGTTTTGCCCTGTTTGTGTAGGTCGTCGAAGACCTGCAATATTTCAATCCCCGATTTTGAGTCAAGATTTCCAGTGGGCTCGTCCGCAAGCAAGACGAGCGGGTCGTTTACCAGTGCGCGCGCGATGGCAACCCTTTGTTGTTGACCGCCGGAGAGTTCGAACGGCTTATGGTGCAGACGGTGTTCGAGCCCGACGCGTTTTGCCATTTCGGTGGCTTTGCGTTTGCTGATTTCTGGCGGAACGCCCTGGTAGAAAAGGGGTACTTCAATGTTTTCAATAACGGTTAATTGTTGAATAAGGTTGTAGGATTGGAAAATAAAGCCGAGTTTTTTTCCTCTTACGGCGGATAGTTCATCGTCGTCCATTTGCGATACATCCACGCCGCCTAAGTAGTAATGTCCTTCCGACGGTCTATCCAGACAGCCAAGGAGGTTCAGAAGTGTGGATTTTCCACACCCTGATGGTCCCATTATGCTGATGTATTCGCCTTCGTAAAACTCCATTGAAACTCCGCGCAAGGCGTGGACGGTAACAACACCCATCAGATAGGTTTTTTTAACGTTTTCAAGCTTTGCGATTGTTTTAGCCATGCTCTGATATTTCGCCGGGTTGGAAAAATCGAATATCTCTTGTTATCTCATTCCTCCTCTATTACCGCCGCCACCGCCACCGCCCCGGCGCATTCCGCGTCCGCCGCCTGAATCGTCCGCGGGCATCGGAGCGCCATTGCCGCGAGAGCCCGTCCCCGTCGGCGCAACGCTTCCAGAAGAACTATCCGGCGAAAGTGTCATTGTTTCTCCAGGTACGCGTTTATTTGCCTGTCCGCCGTTCTCATCCTCCGATGAAGATTCCTGCTCCTTGCCCCGTGACTCTGGCGGAGGCGGTTGCAACAACACTTTTTCGCCTTCTTTTAAACCGCTTTTTACTTCGATGAATTCATCGTTAAAATCGCCTGCCTCGATTACCCGCATTTCTGTGCTTAAAGGTCCTTGAACAAAGCAGACTTGTTTCCCTCCAACAACAGTTACCGCTTGCAGTGGAATGTAGAGAACGTTTGTAAGACGATTGACCATGATTTCCACTTTTGCGCTCATGCCGGGTTTAAGCCATTCGCGTTCGTCTGTGATGCTCACGACAGTCGGATAAACTTTTAAATCCGGATTCATCCAGCGACTGCCAGAGTCTGGAATTACGCTGACTTTTGTTACCTCGCCATTCAAAACGTCTTCGGGAAAAGCGTCTACCTGAACTTTTGCTTTCAGTCCCTTTTGAACGCGTTTTATGTAGGATTCATGTATGCGGACTCGGACAGCCATATTTCTCATGTCCGGGATTGTAAGTATGGTTTGCCGTTCGCGAACTGTGGCGCCTTCGCGGATTTGTTCGTTAATTCCATAGCCGCGCGGGTCGTTTGCATATATTACAAGACCGCTCTTTTGGGCGCGAATAACGCATTTATTAATTCTGTCAATCAAGTCCTGTCTCTGCTGGGCTTCAATTTTGTAACGCCCTTCTGCAGCTCTTAATTTTGCGAGTGATTGAGCTATTTTTGAAACTGCTTCCTTTTTTGTTCTCTCAAGAGCTCTCAATGTCTGGTCGTATTTAGAAAGCAACTCTTCCGCCTGTTTCGGAAATTCGTATTTGATGAATAAGTCAAGCGCGGTCTGCGCCGTGGCAACGCGGAGTGCGTTGTTTGTATAAGTCATCTGCTCGGTTTCGAGTTCCGTTTTGCTTATAAAACCTTTTTTGAATAATCGCTCTGTCCCCTGCAATTTTGTCTCTTGCAATGCAAGTTGTGCCTGCGCAACTTGGAGGTCGTCGAGCAATTTTCTTAATTGTTGTTTGGCGGAGCCATCGCCGAGGAGTTCTGGCTTGGCGTACTGAGAAAAATCAATCTTTTCGTCCTGAGTCGGATTTCCAACAATTGAGAATATTTCTGTTGAGAGCGAAGGCATTATTGACAGCGACTCGATTTTTCCATTGTTTCCCCCGCCTGCGCCAACGGGAATGTCCGGGTTGTTAATCGCGGATAAGCGTGAAGATTGGTCTGTGGAGGCAAGATTTGGGTTTTCCCGATTTGCAGGAAATTCGCGTCTTTGCCTGAATTCGCTGCTTTCACCCGAAGATGGACTTCTTGGTCCTCCTCCCTGTCCAGAACCGCGTTGGAAACCCTGTCCTCGCGGAAAGCCAGGTCCGGCTGATTCGCCGCGAACGCCTGGCTCGCCAGATTCGGTGTCTGAACGCGGACCACGCCGTCCCTGTCCTGCCCGTCTACTGCCTTCGCCAGCTGTTGCTCCGTCGGTTCCCTGTCGCGTAGGACGTTCAATACCTCCAGGCTGATTTCCCGAGCCTGTGGCGCTGGCTGGCGAACTCGGTTGGGGGCTGTTTGCGTTTAATTCTGTTCCGTTGTTTGGCTGGTTTTCGGCGCTGGAGTCGGATGGTATCGCAAGCAGTGGTTTTAGCGCCCCCTCAAGCTTGGCAAGGTCAATGATGTCCGCGTTGGTCCGTTCCTTCATCCCCAATTTTTCCACAACCTCGGCGGCAAGTTTATCTCCGACAAATTTGGCAAAATCCATGTAGGCAAACCGCGCGTTTTGTTCGGATGTTTTAATGTCTAACTTGCTCTGGTTGAGCTGAATGTCGAAACTTTGACGTGCTTCCGTCAATGCCGCAAGCGTTGATTGAAATTGTATTTCCTGCGTGAGCAGTCTTTCTTGCATTTCCGTTGAATCAAGTTCAACGAGGACCTTGCCATTTTTGACGTCGTCGTCTGTAACAAAATAGCCTTCTTCGACGATTCTCAGGATTTTGGTTCCCTGGTAACCTGCGGCTACTTCGCACCTTATTTCCTGAGATTCAAGGGCTTCTACGGTTCCGCCTTCGACGACGGTGATGTCGAGATTTCCACGGCGTGCTTCAAAGGTTATAGCATTCTGGTTTTGTTTTTTAGGTGCAAAAATGGCGTAGACAACAAATGCCACCACCACCACGGAAACCGCCACTGTTAGTTTCGGATATTTGCTGTAAAGATTTTTGTAAATTGTTTTAATTTTGTTTATTATCTGCATTGGCTATCTCCTCCCATTTACCATTCTCGCCGATGATTAAAATTCCCATATCGCTGTAGAGCCGCAGTCTTGCCAGGGTGTGCGCAATAACAGCGTCGGTCAGGTCGTTTTTCGATTTAATTAAGGAATCCTGCGCTGCGACGACTTCGCGGGCTGTGCTTCTGCCAAGTTCGGCACGAATGTTTTGTTCTTCGACACGGCGTTCGCTTACACGGACCCCTGCTTCGCTGATTTCGTAGTTTCTGCGCGCCTGGTCAAGGGAGCGCCAGTCGTTAAAGATTTCCAGTCGGACGTTGTCCAGTTTGAGTTCGTAGTTGCGCTGAGCCTGCTGAAGGGCTATTTGAGCTGAGCGAAGGGAGTTACGGTCGGCTTTTCGGTCCAATGGAATTTTCAGGTTCACGTTTGCGTCCCATTGAGGATTGTTAACATCCGGCAAGCCTTTATTTCCTGCCCGGTCTGGCAGATAAACGCTGCCGGTAAAATCGAGGTTTGGAAGAAGGTTGTTTTTAGCAATTTTCAATTTTCGCTGGGTGTCTTCAAGCTGGTCGCGCTGGTTGTGCAAGTCAAGCCTGCTTGCTTCTGCAATCTTTATTGCATCATCGAGCGTGATTTGCGGGTGGATGATTTGCAAACGAGTCAATTCTGTGTCGTCGAGGATGATTTTAGTCGAAAGGGGCAGACCAAGTGTTATTTTAAACTGGTCAAGTGCCTGTTTATAAGAGATGACAGAATTAATCCAGGACGATTCAGTAGCTAACTCTGCTTGTTTCAACTCGTCCAGTTGCGCCTGAGCACGCAGACCTTCAACTACAAACGCAGTATCGCGCTCCACGTTCATCCTGTAATTCTGCAAGCCGCGATAGGTGTTGCGGACGCGGTCGCGATTCTGCAAAACGCCGTAATACGCTGTGGCAATGCGAATGGCGAAGTCTTTTCTGTATCTGGTAAAATTGCGCACAGCATAAAGAAAATCTCTTTCAGCCTGGGTAAGGTTTTCAATGGCTATTCTATAGCCTGCGCCGCGCAAAATCGGCTGGGTAAACGTAGCCACCATTGTGGACGAAAGCGCGGCAGTAGGGTCGCCTTTCAAAAATCTGCTAAAATCCATTGAAAAATCAGTAACAATTTTCCCTCCAGTCCATAACATTGATTCAAGACTTCCGCTAACGCCGGTATTAAACTTCTTAGCATCAACAAGATTGTCCACTCCAGCGTAGATTTCCTGATTTCTCAATCTCTGTTTTGGAAAAAGGGGCGGTGTTCGGTGCCGCGTTAGAGATAAACTCAAAGCCTGCAGATACAACGATTCCTTTTGCCCCTGATATTCGCGGCTGTATTTGACGGCGAGTTCCAGCGCCTTATCCAGCGAGATTACCCGAGCGCCCTTTTCTATATCCGCTTCACTGCCAAGTGATTCTTCCGCTTTTTCGTTTATCGGGCAATCGCTTAAATCTGGAGGCGGATTCGTCTGGATTGTAAACTTTGTATCCATGTTTGTTACAACACGCGACTTTTCGGCGATTATTTTGTACGCCTCCTTATCCGCCGAACGGGTATAATACTTTGCGGTGCAACCGCCAAAAATGATTAAAATAACGGTTGCGGCAAAGAACATTGCTATGATTGTCTTTCTTGCCGTATTATCACCCATATAGTGACCCTATCTAAATAGTGACCTTTTTATTTTGACATTAAATCAGCAAAAAAGGTTTCACTTTATTTAAAAAAATCTTTCGCAAAATTTAAATAAACTAATCTAAACCTTATCTGACTTAAGTTTCATTGATTCTATTCAACTAAATTGTTCTGGTTCGGAAGGTTGTTGGGATTGTGGGGGTAGTTTTGCCTGTTTTATAAAGAGAGGCAACGATGCCTCGTGTCTTCCATGAATGGCAAGGTCAATCGAATAATTGCCAAATTTCTCAAACCTTATTCCCTGAAGGTTGATAATCAAATTCGCCGCTACAGATTCATCGTCTGTAGCAAATTTAATGTTCAAATTGCCGTCTATTGGCGGGACAATGTTTTTACCGTCTTCATCCACGATGTTGATTTTTATGGGGTGCGTCCCTTCCTCAATTCGCATGAACCTGATTCGAAGTGCGATGGCGCAAAATGGATGCATAATTGGTTCCTTTGCCGACCATATGCAATCAAAAGAGCCGAGAATATTCAACTTCCCGTGATAATCCGTTGCGGCGTCGCAAAGTACAAATACTTCTACATTCATAAGTTTTCTTTAATTTCAGATTAAACTCTATTTGTTATTCTATCCCATCAAGGTGGCAACCTCCTGTGTCATTCGGCGGCATTTTTATGATGGTGGTTTGCCGTCTGTCCAGGAGGCGGGGCGAATATTTCCCACTTTATCCCATCGGGAGAGTGGTTGCCATTGTTCAAGCGCTCAGGGGCGCTATTTTTTCTCATTCGCCTATCCAATTCTTTTTTATAAAAAATGCCAGTGATTGATATCAAATAACGATTCTAATTACATTATTGCTTTATTTTTCCAATGAATCTAACATCAATTCAGGTTAACAATAAACGCTAAACATGCAAATAATAAACTTTTTGTGGGAAAGATTAATTCTGCTGGCAAGTCTTGCAATTTGCACAACAGCGTTTTCCCAGAATCCCGACACAAATGCCGCCGCTGAGCCGAGAGCAAACGAATTCAAATTTTTCATCTGGCTTCGTTCTCTTGGCGTGGAGAGCAACCGCGTGGAACAATTAAAAAATGAACTTAACGTAAAAGAACTGCGTCAATGGCTGGACGAAATTGAGCCGCCGCAAACAGGCGCGGATTTTTCTTTTAACGGAAAAAATCTGACTGGTTTTTACACATGGCTCGAAAAATTCGGTACTCAGAATGACCCCGAGGGCGTTTTTTCTGTGACGTCTGATGGACTCTTGCGAATAAGCGGACAATACCGCGGTTTTATATGCACAACGCGAACATTCACAAATTATCATTTAATTGTTGAATATAAATGGGGAACAAAAATGTGGGGGAACGCCGCAGAAAAACCAAAAAACAGCGGCATTGTCATCCACGCAAACGGCGCCGACAAGGTCTGGACAAAAGGCATCGAAATCCAGATTGCCGACGGTCAAACTGGAGACATTGTTGTTCTGGACGGCGCGCGGTTAACCTCGTGGGACGGCGTGACGCATTCTAAACCGTGGTCAACATTCTATCGCGACGACCCCAAAAATCGCCAAAAAATCCCCGGCTGGCGTTCTCCCGACGACCCTGAAAAACCAGGCGGAGAATTAAATACCATTGAAGTAATCTCGCGGGGTGGCTCAATAAACGTCCTCGTCAACGGAAAAAAAGTTTTTACAGGAACCGGCGCTTATCCTTATTGGGGAAAAGTTTACCTGCAGTCAAACGGGGCGGAGATATTCTTTAAAAAGTTAGAGATAAAGCCGATTGAGTAAGGAGAATTTTTCCTATTTTATCCCGCGAATTTAAAGAAAAGCGCGCTCAATGGCGGCAAGGTTATCTGGATTGAATCTTTTTTAAAGTGCCACGGTCTGGATTGGGTTGGAACGCCGCCGAAATTGCCGTGTCCACTGCCGCCGTAACACCGGGCGTCGCTGTTGAGAATTTCTGTCCACCAGCCCGATTCAGGAACGCCCACTCTGTAATTGTATCTTGGAATCGGGGTGAAATTGAACACAGCAAGGACTATGCTTGAAGAATCTTCACTTTTCCTCAAAAAACACAGCGTGCTGTATTCCGAGTCATTGCAGTCTATCCATTCAAAACCAGATTGCATGGTATCAGTTTCATGAAGGGCAGGTTCGCCTTTGTAGAATCTATTCAAGTCTGAAATCCATTTTTGAAGCCCGTCGTGGAAACTTCCAGGTTCTACAAGATGCCAGTCCAGCTGGGAATCATGATTCCACTCGTTCCATTGTCCAAACTCATTGCCCATGAAATTGAGTTTTTTCCCTGGCGTGGCGTATTGATATCCGTAAAGAGCCCGCAAATTCGCAAACTTTTGCCAATTATCCCCGGGCATTTTGCGAATCATTGAACCTTTGCCGTAAACAACTTCATCGTGAGAAAGAGACAACACAAAATTCTCTGTAAATCCATACATCCCGCGAAACGTCAAGTCGTTGTGATGATATTTTCTAAAGATTGGGTCTTTGCTGAAGTAGCGGATTGTATCGTGCATCCACCCCATGTCCCATTTAAAACCAAAACCAAGACCGCCCACATACGCCGGACGCGAGACCATAGGCCAGGCGGTTGATTCTTCTGCTATTGTCTGGACGTCTGGGAATCGCTCATAAATTGCCGTGTTAAGTTGTCTTAAAAAGTCAATCGCCTCAAGGTTTTCCTTTCCTCCGTATTTATTTGGAATCCATTCGCCGTGTTTTCTCGAATAATCCAGATAAAGCATGGAAGCAACAGCGTCCACCCTCAATCCATCAATATGATATTTATCGAGCCAGAACATTGCGCTTGAAATTAAAAAACTTTTCACCTCGTATCGTCCATAATTGAAAATGTAACTATTCCAATCTGGATGAAACCCTTTGCGCATATCCGCGTGTTCATAAAGATGTGTTCCGTCAAAATAAACAAGCCCATGTTCATCGCATGGAAAATGGGACGGCACCCAGTCAACTATCACGCCGATTCCGTTCTGATGAAGCATGTCCACCAGGTACATAAAATCCTGAGGCGTTCCATAGCGACTCGTTGGCGCAAAGTAACCAGTAATCTGATATCCCCAGGAACCGTAAAAAGGGTGCTCCATAACAGGCAAAAACTCCACATGCGTGAACCCCATTTTTTTGACATAATCAACCAATTTTTCCGCCAGCCAGGCGTATCGGGGAAACTGAGTCTCCTTTCCAGCCTCTCTCATCCAAGAACCTAAATGAACCTCATAAACTGAAATCGGGCTTTTATGATTATTTCGTTCCCCACGCTGCTCCATCCACTTCTTATCTCCCCAATTGTAACTCAAATCCCAGACTATCGAAGCGGTTGAAGGAGGTGTTTCATGGTAAAATCCCACAGGGTCTGCTTTGTCCACCTGATAATCGTGAAATTGAGAAAGAATGTGGAACTTATAACGGTTCCCAATCGTGGCGCCCGCAACAAATCCCTCCCACACCCCGCTGTGCCCGCGGGGATGCAGAAAATTGCGTCCCTTTTGCCAGTTGTTAAAATCGCCTATAACACAAACGGACTTTGCATTTGGTGCCCAGACGGCAAAGTAAACGCCGTGAATGCCCTTATGGACAACGGGATGTGCCCCCAGCTTATCATAAATGTGATAATGCGTCCCTTCATTAAACCAGTGAAGATCGTCTGAACTAAACAATGTAAACTCACGCATCACCACAATACTCCTAAATTATGAAATCCAAAGCAAGATATTTCAGCAATACAAATGGAATACACGCGCTAAAAAATGGTCTAAAAAATTTCAGAAAACAGTCGAACAAATGACGACGAATATTGCCCCGGGGTTTTTTTGAATCCTTACAAACAGCAATTGGTTTTGCCAATAATTGAGAAAATAAAGGTAATAAACGCCTTAAGCCATAGAATCGAAAACCCTGGCGGCTTCGCCAAGCGCATATATATTTTCAGCAGCCGTGCCGGGAGACGCCCCCCCGCCGGCAGAAAGAATTATCCCCTGTTTTTTAC
>JAOADO010000023.1 GCA_026417275.1 Verrucomicrobiia bacterium | reverse complement strand
GGTGGCAATTATGTCTGCCTGCTTGTTTAACCAAAACCGCAACATCGGGTGGGGTAAAGTAACCCCGACCAATATAATATACCCTATAAGTTAAATACCCCAAAATTATAATAAAGTTTCGGCCATCGGTGCCCTCTTCCCCCCATTCAAACTCCACATGCACCGATGGCCGTGCCCACAACTCCCAAACCAACCATGCCAGTGCTTTAAGTTGGGAACCAATCAACCAACCAAGACACTGAACAATAGCGAAATCAGCAAAATTTATGCCAAATCATCGTCTGTCAAGTAAATTATTGTTAAAGAATTCCTCTGCAGTTTTGTCCATGCCATTTTTATTAAATTTAATTTCAAGATTTTTCATAGTGTTTAATCTGTGATTAATAATTGTCGAATGTATAAAATATGAATTCGAATCTTTTGTCTGCGTGTGTAACATTATGCGTTAACTTCACGCATTTTAGCGTAAAAATTTACGCTCATTTTTATTAAAACTTTTTATTCATCAGCATATCTAAATATTGTAGTTATATTTTAAGAAATCTTGGATTTGATTGATGAACAATCATGTAACTATACGTTTGCACAGATTTTTGCCTGTGAGCTTTTCAAACGGTCCTGGCGCGCGTTTTGTGGTCTGGGTTCAGGGGTGTTCTCTGAATTGTCCGGGATGTTTTAATCCCGACACTCATTCTTTTGATGGTGGTGATGTTGTTGAAGTTGATGATTTATTTTCTCGGGTTTTAAATCTTAACAAATCAATCGAAGGAATCACGATTTCCGGGGGAGAACCTCTCGAACAGGCAAATTCGCTCGCCGAGTTTGTGGAAATGGTGAAAACAAGAACGCAATTATCCGTCATTATCTTGACCGGCTTTGAATGGGAGGAGATTATGAAATTAATTCAAAATAACTATATTGAGGGGGAGATTTTTAAAAATTTAAACAAGAATTTGGTTGGAGTTAAAAAATTGTTGGAATTTACAGATGTCATTATTGCAGGTCGTTATGAGCATAATCTCCGTATTTCTAGGCAATTGCGCGGTTCTTCAAATAAAACGATTCACTATCTTACGAACCGTTACTCTCCACAAGAGTTCGATAATTTGCCAGATGCGGAGATAATCATTGATTCCAGCGGTAGACTGACAATTACCGGAATAAAACCGCCCTTCATTATGTAATGAATCCAAATGCAACAGGCTATTTCAGTTTAACCTTAATTCTCGGGTAATGATTTGTGCTTTTAATAAGAAAATCCAATGCCTGTTTTTCTATTTCGTCTTTAGTAACTTTTATATTGTCAATGTATTGGAAATGCCATCTTTTAGTTTCTTCTGAAAGTCCTGCAAAATAATTTTCGGTTTTAATAATCCATTTAAATTCAGAATTATTGATTTTCCATAGGATAAATTCTGGGGTTGCGGCATTTGTGTTATTAATCAAAATATTGGCGATTGAATATTTAAAATTGTTTGTTCCAGCGTTGGAATCAGCTAAATCTGCTATTGTTGAAAATAAGTCATAACTGCTTAATAAAGAATGATTTACTGTATTTATTTTAATTGTTCCTTCCCATAAAACAAACAAAGGAACATGAAATGTTTGTTCAATTGATTGAACAACGTCTTTGAACTGTTGTTTTTTTTCGTTTTGTGTATCAGAGTTTAAACCCTCTTTTACCAGACTTGTAAAGATTATGACTGTTTTGTCGGAAATTCTAAACTCCTCCAGATAGTTAAAAATATTGCCAATGTAACTGTCGAGAGATTTAAGGTTTTTTTGTCTGCTTTTTATAATTTCATCGGTAATCTCCTTATTTTTAAAGAGTTGTGTTTGTGATGATACGGGTGTTTTACCCGGCAAGATAGACGGCAGGTATAAAAAAAACGGGTATTCGCGGTAAATCCGTAAGAAATTTGTGGTTGTTATAACAAACCAATGTTGGGCTGATTGCTCGTCTATGTTTGCGTGATTGATAATAGGTTGCCATTTTTTATCGTTTCGCCAGAGATAGGAGGGATATGCGTTTGTGGCTTCGTCATCTGTCAAGTAACCGAACCATTGGTCAAAGCCCTGGTTGTTCGGCAAGTAAAGTTGGTCTTTTCCAATCCGCCAGTTTCCAATGGCGCCCGTCCAGTAGCCGGAGTTTTTCAGAATCGTAGCCAGGGTAGGGGATTTGCCGATTATTTTTTCTGATTTTTCATCACGGGTATTTTCGAGGCCAGGATGAATTCCAAATAGATATGAAGAGATTATATTTTGCGGGTCAAAATCTGAATTGTAAAATTGCGTGAATGTGATGCTGTTTGTGATGAATTTGCTTAAATTGGGAAAGTCATGGGCGGATTTTTTAACTATTTCCACATCGCGGAAAGTAAAATTATCAGCAACAAATAAGATGATATTGGGTTTTCCGTATTTTCCTTTTGGTTGTAAACGTCTAAGAGGTTGAGCTTCAACAGACAATAGATTTATAAACAAAAATGCGATAATCGTGGAAATAAGAATCGAAGTTTTTTGATTCAGCCAGACTCTTTTAATTTTAAATGAGGTAAATTTCTGATTCATAATAACCTAAAACTCCGGGCTCGATGGTTCTGGTTTTAACATTATGACTTTCAGCGCGGAAATAGGGATGGCAGCTTTCCCAAAGTTTGGATTGAATGCGAGTAATCGATTGTTTTCCCATTTTTCGAGTTTAAGCGATAATTTTCCTCGTCTCTGGAGTGTTGCAGGGATTTCCTGGGCGGTAATGATGGGCGGTTCGCGTCCTATTGCGGAAAAATAAATCTGGGAAATTCGTTCAATCGGTGTTTCGACGGTGCCAAAGGCGGTTTGAACCATGAATTTTCCATTTTTGAATTCTTTAATTATTCCTGTAATTACATCATTGTTAATCATTCTGATAAAATCAGATTTTGCATTATCAATTTTATTTACTGGGGTTTCTATTCTTCCATCCCATTGGGAGACAATAATATTGCTGAGTTTGAGAGGGGAAGAAAGTTGATTGACAAATCTGACGCACGTGCCGCTACCGCCAAAATCTCCTGTTTCTTGCCATTGTTTGATTAAAGTTCCGTCAACATATAAAAAGATGGATTTTCCCGGTTTATTCACCCGAATCATGATATGCGCGGAATTTTTTCTATCCATGTTTGGCAAAAACGCCATTCCCATTGAATTAAGAGGAGCGCCTTTTTTTATTAGCATAAGGTTTGCCATGTTATAACTGATCTGGAGGCTGTAAAAGGAACCAAAATCTGGCAGGTCATCTTTCTGGGCAAGCGGGATTGGCATTAGAGTGCTTGCATAGAGGGCAACAGCGAAGGACATGTAATTTTGCCAGGCGATGTCGAATTCTATTGTGGCAACGTCTGGCAATTTTAAATCACGCGCCACAGAGCCCGCGCCAGTGGTTATAAATGCGCCATTTAAATATCGCCATTTTGAAGGTTGTTCTTCTTGAATTGGTGAATTGCTTATGGTCCAGCCTTCGAGTCCGTCTGGACCTTTGTAGATGATGGCTGGGTCTGGCATTATCGGGTTCAATGAATCGAATCGTTTTCTGGGAATAGTTAACTGTCCAGCGAAGGTTGTTTCCACAACGACATCTTTTTCGTCCAGAGAAATAAGATTACACTCGAATTCGTCCTGATTAACCATGCGCAAGAAACATGGGTATTTGCCACTCGGTTTTGGTTGTTCGTTTTCTGCTATAATGATTTTGCTTGCGGATTTAAATGGGAATACGGTGGGCTCATGAATAAATGGGTTTTTTATGCTGATGCCGTTTGTTGGGTCTATTGACAGGATTTTGCCGCGTAGTTTATCCCCGTTGTCAAATATTACGAGGTCTTCCTGAGCACTGACACCCCAAAGCAGAACAACAAGGGCGCTGATTAGTATCAGCATAAAAGATTCTCGCTTATATTTCAAAATAATTATATTCATTAACATTTAAACTTTTTCTTTTTAATAAGATAGCAGTCAATCCCCAACTTGAACAAATTCAATTTTATATTAATATAGTTCTTTTATAAATTTAAAATGAAAGATTGGGGAGCATTATTTGACTGGGATGGCGTGATAATTGACAGTTCGCGTCCTCATGAACAGGCGTGGTACATACTTGCCGAACGCGAAGGCAGGGTGTGTCCTGAGGGTTTTTTCCCTAAAAGTTTCGGGATGAAAAATGAAAAGGTTATTCCCGAGTTGCTCAAATGGACAAATGACCCGGATGAGATTCGTCGGATTTCTCTCGCCAAAGAAGCGATTTACAGAGAAATAATCAAAAAAGAGGGCGTAACTTTATTGCCCGGCGTCTTGACCTGGTTAAGAAAATTGAAGGAAAGGGGAATTAAATCTTCAATTGCCTCTTCGACCATTCTGGAAAACATTGAATGTGCGCTGGATATTTTAAAGATTCGAGAATATTTTGATGCCGTTGTTTCCGGTGAGGATGTCAAACATGGAAAGCCTGCGCCGGATGTCTTTTTGCTTGCTGCAAAGAGAATAGGGAAAAGACCGACTGAGTGTGTTGTGTTTGAAGACGCTCATGTTGGTATTGAGGCTGGGTTGAAGGGTGGTATGAAAGTAGTGGCTCTTGCGACCACGCATCCCGCCAACACGTTAAGAGATGCTCATATTGTGGTTTATAGCTTCAACGATTTATTGCTTGAAGATATTGATAAACTTTTCACCAGCACTCACAACTAAAGACGGATAATTTAGGTTATTGTTCTCCTTCGTCCATTGGTTCCGTTATTTCCGGTTCTTGTTCTTTATTGGACGGGTTGAATAAAATTCTGGAGAATGCCTCCGTGGCAAATTTAAATTTTCCAAAGCTTTTGTTGATGCCAACAACGGAATTGGTTGTCCATTTTTCTGGTTCAAATCTTACACAGCCTTTTCCGGCAAAGTATGCGACGATTTCGTTTTTTGACCGCTGAATTTTTTCGGTTGTTTTGTCTGAAAGTTCAAATGAATAGACTCTTTCGAGCGGTATCTCCATTTCTGCGAAGGATGTGTTAAACTTAACCTTCCCGTCTTTTATTGAAAGCAAGTTTCCCGAGATTTTGTCTCGGTTTACAAGTTCAAGGGTATCAGCGTCTGAGGGCGCGCCATCGCCGGCAAGTTTTCGGTCAAGTCTCCCGTCCCATTCTTCGATTCGCAGATTTGTGATTTTTATCGAATTTACGCTTTGTTGTTGGAGGTGAAAGCATGTTCCATTTATAGGGGATTCATTGTTGTCTTTCCACTGTTTTACAAAAGCGCCGTTAATAAATAGAGATATCATCTTTTTCTCTTTATCTGTGTAGATTTCGATGTTTGCTTTGTTTTTTGCGGCGAGTTGGTATACCTCTGTTTGACCGATATTGCTGGAGCCGCCTCCGCGTCTGATTCTTTGAACATGGACGTAAGAGCCGCTAAATTGTATGATATAACTATTGCTGTATAGTTCATCCGGGTTGTCCGCAAAAAATCCAATCATTAAGAACAAACCGCCCTGCCATGTGGCATCGAAGGAAATCTTAACTCTGTTTGGTAGTTTAAGGTCTCGTCCCATGTGGCTTGGACGCGATGTAATAAATGCGCCGTCTGCATACTGCCAGCCCATTTTACCTCTGCTTGTTGTCCATCCTTCAAGACCTGCTGGACCGTCATAAATAATTCCGCCGCTTTCGCGTGCGAACATTACAGAGCGGACGGTGTTCCGTTTTATCTTCAGCTCGCCGCCATACCAGGTATTTAAAATCAACTCTTCTTTGTCGAGCGATACAAAGTTTCCTGGCAGTTCATCGCCGTTTACTAACTTTACAGCGCATTCGATTGGAGTGTTTAGACGATTTGTTTTTTTAACGAGCTGGATTTCGGTGATATTCGTGGTGTAAAACTCGATTTCGTTTTTTGCTTCAGGAGATTTAAAAACCACCGTTCTAAGCCCGTCTATGGCTAAAAGATTTCCGTGGAGTGAGTCTCCATTGGAAAACTGGATGATGTCGTAAATGTTTGGAATAGATTCTGGTTTATCAAGGTTTGTGGCGACGTTTTCTATGACTTGTCTAATCGGGGCTGGGATGGGCAGTTGTTCAAGATTGATAGCGCCATTTGCTTGGGGCTGGACTAACAAAAACACCGATGCCAGACTGCATATAGCAGGGAAAGATAATTTTTGTTTTAATAGAGAATTGATATTAGCGTTCATAAATAGGCAAAAATCTATAGTTCAAAGCTATTGATAACAATGCCGCTGATGTAGAAAAAGCCGCTCCGAATGGACCGTCCCATGAGCCGCTTGATGTTTGCGCCGCGGCGAGTGTTTTGACATTTATACGGTTCCAGTCCTGCCATGATTTCTGCGAGGCATGGAAGAATGCTTGTGCCGCGTAGTAAAGATAATAGTGGTAATATGTTTGCTCCTGCATTGTATTTTGTAAAAACCGTATCGCTAATTGGAAGTTTGGCGTGTTTTTCTTTTTAGCAAGCGCAAGAACAAGAGCGGCAATTGCCGTTCTTGGGCCGTTGCCCGGGTCTCTGCCTGTGTATCCAACCCCGCCATCTGGATTCTGGCAGAGTTCAAAAAAACGAAGTCCTTTGCGTATTGCATCGTCTGGCACGTCTATTCCCGCATTTTTTGCCGCAAATAGGGCAACCATTTGAGCACCGCTTACAGTGGTGTCTGCGTCTGTGGATTCGGGGGAATACCGCCAGGCGCCCATCGGGTTTTTAGATTGAGAAACCAGAATTAAATCCACCGCTTTTTTAAGCGCTGGTCCCAGACGGTCATCGTTTACAGCGCCGTAAGCCTCGGCAAGGGCAAGTGTGCTGAATCCATGATTATACATGGAAGTTCCAATGTATCCTGTCTGTTTGTTTTGATTGCTTAAAATGTAATCCAATCCGCGTTTGATGTTTGCGGCGTATGGTCCTGTATTTGGGTCTTCCCCGTGAGCAAGCATTGTTAGAACAGCCAGCGCAACAACCGCCGGTTGTTGTCCGTAGGTGTCCTGCCAGCAACCTTTTGGAGTCTGAGTTCTTACGAGAAAATCGAGTCCGCGCTTGTAAATTCTATCCACTTCCGGCGGGATTGAGTCCATTTCCGCCTCGAATATTTCTTGTGGAAAGACGTTGAATAGAAGAGAAAACAAAAGCAGAGCGGTTAGTAAGACAGATTTGTTTTTCTGATGTGTTAGAGCATTATCTAAATTTTCTGCAAAGATTCGCATATCAAGGTGTTATCTGTTCGATTGCATTAAAATAGTCCTGCAACGCCTCGCGGAATTCAATCGGCAATTGGCGATTTCTTAATCCGCTTGTTTTTTCAACTGCGCGGTCTTGTGTTCCCCCGCCTCTGGGGTCTGTTCCGTCGCCTTTTTTTCCGCCATGCGTTGCATTTCCGGCGATGTTGCCTCCCGCCTGTTGTCCCTGTCCCATATTCATCATCATCTGGGAAAGCGTGTTGGCGCCAGGGTTTTTGCATTGGCCAGACTTAAAGATTTGCTGAATTGCGTCGTCCAGGAGGTTTAGGGCGTCTGTCTGGGAGTTTACAACCGTTTTCCCGGTGTCTGGTTTGCGCAGGTTCATTTCTGCTTCGTTCATGGCGTCCGATGCCTGTGTTAATCTTGGCTTCACCTTTGCGACGATGCGAGCCGTCAACAACGCTTCAAGTCCTTCCCGCAGGTCTGTTTGTTTAAACGCCAGGCGCGTTGCCTCGCGTTCGTAATTTTTTATCTCATTTTTGCGTCTGTCCAGAATGGTTGTTCGGTCAATCAACGCTTCTTGTTCATCCCGAATTCGCAGTAGCGCCATTAGTTGTTCAAGGTCCAGTTCATTCATTTGCTCTTGATTGCTGTTGCCGTTTCCGCTTGAACCGTTGTCTTCATTGTTTTCTTCGAGTCGTTTTGCCCATTCAAGAAATTGGTCGGACCATCGATATGTATTTTGCACTGCCTGCGCGACGACGTTATCTTTTATTTTTTCAGCAATCTTTTGCAATTCGTCCGCGACCTGAGTTTTTTTCATTTCGTCAACAACGATTCCATATTTTTGTTCTTCTGTTCTTTGATAAAACCGCTCGACCTCGCTCTGGAGTTTTGCGGTTTCTTTGCTTGCCAGTTCCTGTTCCTGGTTCATTAGAAAGAGCGTTCGAAGGACTTTCGCTTCAACCTGATTTGTCCTCAAACCGATGAGTTTCGGCAGGTTGGTTTTCAATGTATCGCCCACGTTTTTTTCGATTTCCGCCAACTTTTTGAATCTAAGGGCAAGCCCTTTAATTTGCAGTTTATCAAGATGGCGAGCCATTTTTTGCTGAAGCGCCTGGAGCGATTCCAGCGCTTCGGTTTCTTTTTGAGCGCCTTTTTGCAAATTTTCACTTCGTTGCGATTGGTTTTGAGCCTGTTGTGCAGAATTTAGTGCATTGGCGGCTTGTTCCATTTGCTGGTTTGAAATCTCCTGCATTTCTGCCGCATTTTTAGCCCAGTCTTTTAATAAATTTTCCGGAAGAGCGGAGTTGCGCATTGCCTCTTTTAATACTCGTGCGGTCTCCTGCGCGAGTCTTTCGAGTTGTTTTGCGTAGTCTTTTTGTTCGCCAGACTGTTCACCGATTTCCTTTGCTGTTTCTGCGTTCATCAATTTTTCTGGTGGCTTTGCCATTGTTTGTTTGGTTTCGCCTACGAGGCTTTCCTGGCGTCGTGTAAGTTCTTCTATTGCGCTACGAATTTTTTCGAATTGTTCAAGGATGTATTTTGCATGCTCCTCTTTGCTCAAGACATATACCCGATGCTGTGGCGACAATGATTCGGTTCTTCCCGGAAAATAGTCCAGACCGGTTCCCCAGAAAGTTATTAATGTACCTGGTGGAAGTTCATGCATGGATGGGGCAAGATGGTAAATACCATCGAGCTTAGTCAATGTGTAGTTCCCGTTGGTTATCACATACGAACCTTTTAACGGTTTTTCCTCCTGCGGGAGAAGAAACTCTAAAGCTATGCCAATGTTTTTAACGCCATAGTCGTCTTTTGCGACAATTTTTATTGGCAATACTTCGTCTTCGAGTATCGCAACCTGTCTGGGTAAATTCTGTATTTCTATTATCGGGGGAGCGTCGCGCGTTGCGGTTATCTCTATATTGAACGGCGATTTTGGAGTGAGTCCAAATCTATCAACCCAGTTCACATTTAAAACGATGTTATTATCCACGCCAAAACTGCCAAAGTAGACTTTTTCTCCGTTGGTATTAACAATCAGCGATTGCGTGTTTGAAGCTGAGGATGTGTTCTGAGTCATGACCTTGACTATTTCGCGGGTAAATTCGCCGACAATGCTTATTTTACTTCCACTTAACACGGAGAGTCTTCCTCCCTGCGAGGTGATTTTTGTGCTTGGATTTTTTAAGTATGCGGGCAATTCAACATCTGCGAGTAGTTGTTTGAGTTGTGGTCTGTATACTGGTTCGACCTCCATCTGTCTGGATATATCGCCAATTCTTATTTTTAGATTTCCTTTCTGGGTGACGCCAGGAATTTTGAATACCACTTTGTTTTCGCTTATGATACCTTTTTGGTGATACTGGTCGTTATAAATGCATGATGCTTTGGCTGGCTTCCACAGCGGGTGATGTTTGATTCCGCATTCGATTTCAAATGGTTCGCCGTGAGGAACAAAGAGTTTGTTCGGCAATCCTTCAATATTTACAAAGGTGAACCGAGAAATTCCCGAAAATGGCATAATCCAGCGGTTTAGCGCGTTTGCCCCGGCTTGTGGAACCAGCAAAAACGGTATTGAACCGATGATTAATAGAGAGAGCGATAGTAGAAAATAAATTTTGGTTTTTCTCAACGAGACAGCTGCTTTGAAGTCGTATTTAACAGCTTCCGAAGCAACCTGTCTAATTGCGGCCTTTATCAATCCTGGCGATGCGTTTTTCTGACTTTTTCCATTTTCTGCAAGTTCGACGATACCGAGCAGTCTGTCTCCAAGTTTGCGATAGTGTTTTTGTACAATCCGTGCCATGGATTCAATGTTTCTTCGTCTGAAAACCCAGTTTTTCATCCAGAACGTGGTGAAATAAAGAATCGTTGCAATTCCGCAGAGAGAAATAATTGCGCGGATTATCGGTGGTGTGTCCCAAAATCTGTCGAGGATAAAGAGAGTTAGATAGGACGCGAGAAACCCGGCTAAACTGCCACAGATGGCTATTGCGGTATCCACTCGCCAGAGTCTTTTTTCGAGTTGGTCGAATTGTTTTCGCAACTCAGGCGGCAGTTCTATTATTTTTTCAGCCTGAAACTCCATAAAAATCCATTCTTTATGAATAGCCGCGTGTTATTACAATCTTGCATTGTTGCGGCGTTTTATCAAATTTCGTGTTTATGTTTTTAGTTTTGCGTGGACCCATCCCGCCATTTTCATCAGATATGTCTTTATTGTAAGTCATGCAATTTTTATCAAATCATTCCTGCCAGTTTTCGTCCTGTCCAATAAACGCCGAGCATAAGTATAATGAACCCAGCCCAGTAGGGATTTGCCCATAATTTAATTCGTATTTCATATGGTTTTGGTTCTGGTAAAATGGCAATCTGGTCTACAATAGATGTAAAATTATCTATTGAAACACATTTTCCGCCAGTGAGTTCGGAAATTTCTCGCAGAATAGCCGTATTTGCTGGATTCCCTATTTTTTCCCGTTTTTCCGAAGAAACAATCACTGTTGTTTCAAACGGTTCTTTTAATCTGTCTGCACCCAATCTGAATTTATAAGTTCCAGGTTCTTTGACGGTTATGTTGCCACTGAAGACTCCCCATCCGCCAGAGGTTGAGGATAATTCGTAGTGTTCGGTTTTTCCTGTTTGTGAAATTGTTGATAATCTGATTGTTCCTTTTTCCAGCGGCATTCCTTTTTCGTCCATTACTGTGGCGTAGACAAACAGTGTGTCGCCAGCAGTTGGATTTTCCGGGCTGTAAACCAGGCGAATGCCTTTGCCTGCGGCAAGGTGGCGTTTGTGAGACATCCATCGAACCACCTGTCCCCAGAAACGATAATGATATTTATCTTCGACTCCGCGTCTCCAGCGCCAGGCGCTGTCTGTGCCCATGAAAAGCGTTTCTCCATTGCCAAACGGACGTGTTACAAGAAGGGGTATTCTGCCAAATTCGTTTCTCAATCCAGAGTGAACGGCAAGGACTTCTGAGCCCGGACGGCTTTTGAGGACACCAGCGCTCCAGTAGAAGCCTGGCAGTGTTTTCCAGAGGTCTTCATTTTTATCAGGGTCGGATGTCAGCATGGTTAAAAAGTGTCCTTTCCCGACCGAGGTGAGTTGAAGGTAAGATTCTGTGGAAAAGCCGATTCCGTTTGGTTTGGTTTCGTCGTAGATAATCGGCAACAACTCCCCGAGCGGTGAGTTTACAAGGTTTAATTGTCTTCCGCGCCACCCGGGTAAAAAGACAAGTCCGCTTCCCTGTTGTTCCACAAGACCTTTCAATAGTTCAGTCTGTGTTTTTGTCAATTCACCCTCGCTGATTCCAATATCGCCAACGAAAACGACATCGTATTTTGATAGGTCCTCTTTGTTTTCTGGAAACGACGCTAGATAATTGCTCCCGCCACCGGGAGACATTCCGGGATGGAGTAATAAAGTGTGAACATCAACACCAGGGTCTCTCATAAGCGCGTTTCTCAGATACCGATACTCCCAGCGCGGCAGTGTATCAATCACAAGCACATTCAATTTTTCTGTTCGGACTGTAATTCTGAATTGACGCGCGTTGTTGTCTTTAAGATACTCGCCTTCGATAGGAGGAACTTCGACTTGCAAAACGTGGTCTCCGACTGTCTTCGGTTGCCACAGGAGCGTTTGTTGAATTTCTCCAAAAGATGGAATTAAAATTTCCTTGCGCATTTCTGGAACATTGTTGTCGTATAACTGGATGAATGTTTTAACCTCATTCGGGAGGTAATTTTTTACCCTGACCGGGATTGCAAGAAGTTCACCGAGCAAACCATAACTCTGGGCTTTTACTGGTTCTACGATTACATCTGGCAACGGCGTTTCACTCCCAACTGCGACTGAATAAATTGGCGTGGAGCGCTGGATGTATTTCATTGCCGCAGATGTTGGTGGCAAGCCAGTGTTCCAATCTCCATCGCTCAGTAAAACAACAGCCCTTAAATTGTTGTATTGTTTTAAAATTTCTTCCAGAGCGGAGTTTATGTCTGTGCCTGATTCTGCTGTTAAATCCAGGTTTGTGTAGGGTGAAACAGGGTTTGGTTGAGCGGTTGTTTTTATTGAACGCGGTGCGGAGAAGTTCTGGAGTATTACATTGTTTCCTTTTTCCCATTTGTTCCAGAAGCGGTTTGTTTTTTGTTGGACAACCCATTCGGTGCGCGTCATTACTTGTTTGTTAGTGTTGAGGACGTCTCTGGTGGTCATACTTTCAGAACTGTCGCACAAAATTACAATCTGCGGTTTCTCCTGCCTTGTTACATGTTTGACGTATTCTGGTTTTAGCAACGTAAAACCAATGAGCGTCATTATGAAGAAACGCATGCTTTCAAGCGCGGCTGAGCCTTTCACAGACCGGCGACGGCGCCAATTTTCGAAGCACAATGCACCGGCACCCAACCACAGTAGAACTGCGGCGGCGATTATCCAGAATGAATATGTAAACTCAATCTTCGTCATTGCGGTTTAAGCGGTCAGAATTCGAGGCGACCCATAATTTTGTCGTCGCTCCGTAGCATGTCCCAAGAATAATGGGGAGAAGGGCAACAATAATTTTGGGAGAAGGGGCGCCTTCCCGTTGTCCGCAAGGGATCGTTTCTCGCGCTACAATGAGCCAGAAGGGCGCGAATGGGAAAATCGTTTCCTTCTTCCAGAGGGAGATGTACTACCATTTTTTGGGCTGGAAGGAGTTCGCCCATCCCGGCTTTCGTTTTCTGTTGTGTTTCTTTATAATCCATGACAATGGGTTAAATTCATGTTTTTTCTGTTGTTTTTTTAATCCCTTCTTCCAATGGCAAAATCAAAATGGATTCCGCCAAAAGGAAGAAAATTACGCCAAATAGAAATAATCGCCAGAGTTCGGATTGAATATTCGGTATTTCTGCGCGTTTTTCTTCGAATAGGATAACAGGCGTTTTTCCAAAAAGAGCGCGAGCTTCGTCTCCATCGATAACTTCAAAATTATCTTCCTCCTCAGGATGATTGAATGCGAATAATTTACCGCCGATTTTGTATACGCCGCCTTGCGTGCGGTAATCTTTGCCTTCTACGGGCAGAACCTGTTCGATGTTTTTTAAAGGCAGGTTTTCGCCGCAACTTAGCATGCCGGCTTGAGATACGCGTTTTCCTCCGAATGCGATGAGTCTATGGGTCAGTGGAACAAGAACGATGCCATCGCCTAAATTTGACCAGGATGGTTCAGGCGATGTGCCGACGAGGAGAATCTGACCTTTTCCAAAATTTTTTCTTCTTATAAAGGTGGAGTCGTCTTCGAAAAACGCTATTGCGCTACCCTGTCCGTTTAGTATCTGCCGTTTATAAATTTGCAGTTCGTTCAAAGGCATACTGAAGCCTTCTTCTGTCCTTGCAAGCGGTCCGTCTGTTTCATGCCATTTTGTTATTTTCCAGAATTTATCCGTGGGTGCTTCCTGGGTTTCTCCAAATGAGATGCCTTCAAAATTACCAGTGGACGATGCGGCAAACATAAGAACTGCTCCACCTGCGTTCAAATAGTTGTGGAGGTTTTCGACGACAGGTCCTTCCGGGATTTTGTCGTTCCAGATTATTAACGCATAATCATCCGGGTTAATTGTAGCAAACTTTTCCATTGGTAAGAGTTCAGAGACTCTATTGGTGTCTGTTTTTGATGGAGCCGCCGCAATGGCTAAGAGTTTTGCAGAAATATTGTTTGAGGAAACCACAGCGACTTTAATTGGTGGAGGCGGGGAATAAACAAAATAAACCACGTTGTCTCGGAGGTTTGAATCTGCAGGGATTTCGATTTTCCCCCAGCCAGCCTCGTATTTCTCTTCCACAGGTATTTTGTGACGATAGCGAACCGTTTGTCCCTGACACGGTATTTCAATATATTGACGATTGTTGTTGAGAGTTATGTTTGCCGGCAAATTAATCTGGTCGGGTGAAGTTCTTTCTATGTTTATTTCTAGTTCGATAAAAGAATTGCCAGCGATTTTCTTTAGTGAGCATTCGTTTATTCTTATGGAATTGTTTTCAAAATTACCCGCTGTTTTTACGGAAAGCAGTTTGATTCTAACGTCGCCGGAGATTGAACTAAGAGCCGCCTGAATTGAGCGCCAGCGGTCGCTCTCAGATTGCCAGTTACTTTTCTGCATGTCCGAAGCAATCCATATTTCTGCTGACCCGATTTTATTTTGTTTAATCCATTCAATCGCCTTCTGGAGAATGGATGGGATGTCTGTGTAGGTGTCTGTTCCGCTTGTTGAGGAGAGACGCGGGAGTGCGTCCGGTTCTGCGATTTCCTGTGGTTGACCGGTTGTTGAATCCAGAAGGATTAATCGGCTTTTTCCGAGCAGTGGTCTGGCGTTTTCGATAAGCAGTTTTAAGGCGAGTTCACGTTTTGTGATGCCGTTTATGCGTGTTTCCATGCTTAAGGAACGGTCTAATATCATTATTGCGGCTTCCGGGGCGCCGCGGAACATCTTTCCCATCCATCCACCCGCTATTGGTCGGCTTATAACAAGAATTATCGCGGCTACAGCAAGAACGCGCATGAGCAAAATCAACCACTGTTTAATTCGGGCTTGTCGCGTTGCTGTTCTGTTTGCCGAAAGGAGAAACATCATTGCCGCCCATTTAATTGTGCGGTGGCGGAGTTTGTTGAGCAAATGTATTAGAACTGGCAGTAAAGCCAGCGGCAGTCCATACAACATTATTGGCTCAAGAAAACTCATCGTTTTTCTATATATCCTTATTGCCCATGGCGGTTAGTGATGTTATCCTCCGCTTCTTCTTCCCGCTGTTTTAACTCGCGATTTTACATTTCGTTCGAGGAGGAAGTTTGCCAGAACTTTTTCGTAATCTTCATTTGTTAAGACTCTGCGATAATCTGCGTTAAACTGTCTGCAATTAAAACTCAATGAATGCAAGAATTCTTCGAGATTTTTAAGGTATTGTCTTTTCACCACAGACGGTTCGGTAAGAAGACTTGCTGTTGCTTCCATGTCCACGAAACGTGTAGGAAATTCAAAAGGAAACTCAAGCTCCTGTGGGTCGAGCAGATGAAAGAGAGCAAGGTCGTGTTTTTGAAATCGCAGATGTTGAAAGCAATTTATTAATTCGCGCTGGTCGCAGAAGAAATCTGAAAAAACAATCACCACAGCTCGTTGTTTTATTCTTTCGGCAAATTCGTGGAGTAGAGTGATTAGGTTTGTTTTGCCGTTTGCGCGGATTTTTTCGAGCGCGTCAAAAATCACCTTCAGATGTGTTGGATTTCTGCGTGGCGGAATGTCCACAATTTTGTTTTCTCCAAAGCAGTGAATTCCCACTGCATCGCCCTGTTGAATTGCAAGATAAGCAATCGTTGCTGCAAGTTTTCGAGAATAATGGAGTTTTGAGTCGCATCCTTCTGAATGAAAATCCATTGAACCGCTTGAATCCACTACAAGGTAGCACCGCAAATTTGTGTCTGCTTCGAATTCTTTTACGTAAAACCTGTCTGTTCGGGCATAAACGCGCCAGTCGAGACGGCGAATATCGTCGCCGGGTACGTACTTGCGGTATTCGGCAAACTCAACGCTTGCGCCTTTGTGCGGGCTTTTGTGCATGCCTGTGACTGTTCCAATCATTGGCAGTGGTGTTGTGAGCGCGTACTGGGACAGTCTGCTAAGCACCTGAGGGTCTATAAAATCTTTTTTCTCCTCATTCATGGTTGGTTTCTTTGCGGATTTCGTCGAGGAGTTTCTTTATTATATCAGAACTTGTGATTCCCTCTGATTGAGCCTGGAAGTTTGTAAGGATGCGATGGTTAAGGACTGGATATGCCACTGCTTCAATGTCTTCGATGCCGACGAGATAGTTTCCGTGCAGAACTGCATGAGCCTTTGCCCCTTTTATGATGTATTGTACAGCGCGCGGACCTGCTCCCCAGGAAACGTACCGATTGATATAGTCGGGGGCGCCGTCGAGTCTCGGGCGAGATTTTCTTACCAGTTCAACAACAAGGTCGTAGATATGTTCCGGCACCGGAATGCGCATAACAAGTTCCTGGAACTTCATTACCTCCTCGCCGCTTACAACGTGGTTCACATGTGGAACGTTCATTCCTGTGGTTTCGCGGGCGATGCGCCGTTCTTCTTCAATGGTGGGATAGTTTACATGGATAAAGAACATAAAACGGTCCAACTGCGCTTCTGGCAGGGGATATGTTCCTTCTTGTTCAATAGGATTTTGAGTGGCAAGAACGAAGAACGGCAACGGCAGTGGGTAATTTTGACCGGAAACGGTTACTTTATATTCCTGCATTGCTTCAAGCAGGGCGGATTGCGTTTTCGGTGGGGTGCGGTTTATTTCATCAGCAAGAACAATGTTTGCGAAAACCGGTCCTTTCACGAATTCAAACGCGCGTCTTCCTGGCTGGTTTGTTTCCTGAAGGATTTCCGTGCCAGTGATGTCGCTTGGCATAAGGTCCGGTGTAAATTGAATTCTGCTGAATTTTAGCGACATGATTTTAGCGATGGTCTGAACAAGCATCGTTTTTGCAAGTCCTGGAACTCCCATCAAAAGCGCATGTCCTCTGGAAAAAATACATGTTAGAACTTGCTCAACAACCTTGTCTTGCCCAATTATGGCTTTGCCAATTTCATCTCGCATCCGATCATACAAATTCCGAAGACGGTCAATTTCGGCAACGTCGTTTTCGCTTATCTGAGCCGAAATTGCGCGTTCATTTTCCACATGTGGATTTAATTCGTTCATATTTAATTTGACGCTAATTTTACTAAAAAGTTCTACCAAACTATAATCTTATTATTTTTCCTTCAAGATTAATTGGTGGATTTGAAGAGAAAGCAAATTTTTCCGACTTCATTTATCTCTAAGCCGTTCAATCACCCATAATCAAAGTATATATTCTTAAGTTCATACGTGTTATATTTTAAGGTATAATTTTTTAAGAATCATTCTCACGGTGATAAATTGGTGTTTTTTTATAATATCTTTTGCGTGGGTGGATGTCCGTAAGTGTTAATTTAGCGGTTAGTTTTTATGTCTTAGCGTATCTGATAAGTTTTGAATTGCCATTTGTTGAGTTTCAGTGCGTCTTCTTTTGGCGTGTCAACTGATTGGTGAAGGAGGTTCACGGGGCGGAGTTTTCCGATTAGTTTTTTCTCAATGGATAACGGTTTTGGGGTGGCGCTACAATTGAAGAATCTTGCGTAGAGATTTAAATCGCGCGTGTAGAGTGCGGTAATAAAGAGGTCATGGTCTTCAAGATTAAGAAAATCTCCAGTTTGTTTTGCGATACTACCTGGCGCGCCAATGATTGGAAATGCGTATTCGAGCGCCTGGCGATGGATGTGCGCGTCCTTCCAGTTGCCCTGCCATGGGATGATAGCCAGAGACCATTCTTTTTCTCCGACGAGCATTTCCATGCCCCAGATGTATTCGGTGGAAAATGCAAGCGGGACGGACAGTGCGCCATTGTCTTCACGGACACTGCACATTGTTCCCTGGTTTACGATGGCGATTCCGCCAGATTTGTCGCCAACCGCAGTCCAGTAATTCCCCTCGATGTATTTATTTGTGGTTGAATCAATGCTAAAGGGAAAGTCGTGGAGTCCAAAAGCGTTTGCCGTATCAATGTCTGGATGCAATATCAGACGCAATTTTTTCTCATGTGTGAAGCAGGAGAAGCTGTCACGTGGATTTTTCGCAGGCGTACCTATTTTTTCGCCGGTAAACCGCGCCTTTATGGAACATTCGATTCTGTTTTTGTTCATTGGAAAGAACCAGCGAATTGTGTAGCGAATGGAACTGATATTGCCCCGTTCTTCAACGAGGTATCCAGTGGAACTTTTGCGAACCGCGACCTTGCCTTCGCTCGTGAATTCGTTCGTGTTTATGATTCCTGAGAGAATGCCTGATTTTACGCCAGGTTTAAATATTCGCCTTCCGTCAGTGGTTGTTAATTCCTCGATGCCGCCGGAAGGCGAAAACGCTACTTTGTAGTATTTTGTGGTAAAAAAGAGATTGGTGATTTGCGTCGGTTGGGAGGGTAGTGTTTTAAACGTGGCAAAGCCGAAGGCGGGAATTTCAACTTCTTTTTCTACGATGTGTCCTCCAGCGAGTTGAACTGAAACTTCTGTCCGTTTCCATGGGAGCGGATTAAACGCAGTAAAGCAACCTTTTTCTGCATCTGTGTTTGATACGATATGTTCAAAGCATTCTTTGACCACTGAGCGGGATTTATCAATGGTGGAGAGGATGAGTTCGCGTCCAAGCGGACCTGGAGGGTAGGTTATCTGAACATCATGATGCTGGGCGACGAGCAGGTTTTTCCACGCTCCATCCAGTTGTTTTTCGTATTCGCGGAAAGTGTCTGCGTCAATTTTGCCTTTAATCAGAGATTTGCCGTCAAACTTATAATCATAGAATAGTCTTGCCGCCAGTCGTTCTGCTGTCAGAACTGAAACTTCAGCACGGCGGTACAGGTTGAAGAGTTCGTTTCCGCGATATCCCCATGGCATTCTATATGCAAAGTCGTCGCATTTTGGCGAGACAACTTGAGTTGGTTCTGGCATTTTCTTGAATAAATCTTCGAGAGTCGTCCACTCGTAATCACTGCGCGGGTCGAGTTCGGATACAAGTTCTTCGCGTTTTAACCGCGTATCATCAATTCGCGAAGCGACAACAGGTTTTATATGCGAAAAACGTTTTACAAATGAATCAAGCGGTGCTGGGGACTCTTTGCTTGGATAGCGTGTGAGAATCCAGGTGTCTTCGGTGGTTAATCCATACGGTCCCGGCGGTTGGGCAAGGTAGTTCGGCAACTGACGTTCCTGGTGAACATAGGTTGGAACACACGGGATTTTCGATCCATCCGGCGCTTCCCATAAAACTATTGGATAGTCATAACCAGGACAGAATCCATACATCATAAAATGTGTTCTATTCAAAACTCCTTCAAAACCTGCGGATGCGAGAATCTGGGCAAGTTGCGGAAAGCCGGCGTGTTCAGACCATGAATAAATTTTCAAATCGTATCCGAGCCGTTTTTTCACGGTTTCGACTGCCATTGTTACCTGTCTGATATTGCTTTCATCAACGATAAACCCGGCAAGCGGCTGACCATAGTTGCAACTGCCGATGCCGAGCCTGCCCCTGTATTTGCGAAGGGCGTCTTTAATTTCGGCAAGGACGGACGGCTGGTTTTCTGCAAGCCAGTCATAAGCCCACGCTTCATTGTCTAATCCCATTTTTAATTTCGGGTGTCTGTCAAACCAGGTTTGCAACTCGCGGAATGTTTCAAGAAAATGGTCGTATCCCCACAGAATCACGCCGCCGTGGTCATAACTGACCACGTAGCAGATGTTGGAGTTTGTGGAAGCAAATGCTTGCGCAGACGCAAAATGTAGATAAAACAAAAGCGTGGATAACAGGATGGTTTTAATTATTTGTTTCATTATTCGATAATGATTATGCAATTTTGTTTTTTTACAATGGGAAAATATTATTATCCAGCGGTGAATGAGTGGTAGTTAAATGTTTGCACAATGTCCAGTCATTTTTATGGATTGTTTTTTACAGCAAACCGTAAAAAAACGAGTATGCAGTCCACTATTGAAATTTGTGCAGAGTAATAGCCAGCCAACGCTGGAAATCTCAAAAAGGTTTAGTTTAGTCTTGACGACAAATTGTTTGTATCGGCGGATTGATTTAAAGTAGACATATTGCTGCGCGTATGGATGGTGTTTCTCCTCGCGGTGTGATGTAAGATATGTTGAATCTGAGTTTGCTTATCTTCTGTTTCTATCAATTAACTATTAAATCTGACGTAAATTTTAAGATGATGAGAGAACTCTCGTTATTGCGTTGTTAATATCGAGTTTATTTTTTTATCACCTTCAATGAACTCAAATCGAACCAGACTTCGCCGCTGTTTGCCCGCATTTCGCACACAAATTCCACGTTTGTCTGAGATTGATTTTCGAAGGAATACTCCAATTTCTGCCAGTCAGAGCTCCCGCTCAGTTTATTTTGTCTTTTTACTTGAGAAGCAGAGATTCTAATGCCTGCTCCATCGCCCCTGATATCTTCATAAGCCTCAAGGTTTGAACATTTTGCGTGTATTTCAAAGATGTACTTTCCTGGAGGCAAATTTACCACATTGCGCCACGACGCGGCAGTTTTTGATTTTGCCTTTATATATAGTATATGTCCGCCATCGTTTTTCTTTTGAGTTTCAAAGATTGCTGATGCGCTGTCTTCGGCAATGCTTCTCCAATTCTCAGGTTTACGCAACGCTTCTTGAGTTTTAGTGGGTTGAGGATTTATTGCCGCCAGTTGACGCTTAATGGAGTTTGCGCGGTTTACGATGCGGTTTTTTAAATCGCGTGAACGATTTTCAAATTCTCGAGCAAAGTTTTTATCGAACTCCTCAATTTTTGGCTTCAGTCTGGTGACCATGTTGTCGATTCGATTTGTGAGGTCGTCGGGTTTGAAATAGTTGTCAAAGATTTCTTCGAACCTTTCGATATACCGTTTTTTGAGTTCGGGTATTCTGAAAACTGTCTGAGCAACAATGCCGTTTACGCCTGGAACGACCGGAACGTTCGGGTCGTGCATCATCTGGTCAAGGTCGTGCGGTATAAACGTGAATTTTCCTGTGGAAGGGTCGTTGTAGAGTCTATAATTGTGGCGCGCAAAGGTATAACCGTCCCAGTGGCATAACATAACCTCCAGCGCCATAAAAGAAATGAACCTTTCTATTTCGAGAACGTTTTTCAATTTTTCATAACAATTTGTTATGTTGTTTTCCCTGGTTGCCGCCAGGAGTTGTTTTAGGTCGGACCAATCTTTTACCCCTTCACCTTCCATTTTATGCATTTGCGTGTCAATATCAGCACCGCCGCTTTCCCCGTATGCATTGCCATCGTCATCTCCAAAATATTGTCTGAAAAATTCTTTCTCAAAACTCTCCTTAATCACATAAAGTTCAGGTTTTTTGTTATTGACCTGAACGTAAGCATGCGCCACACGCGTTGCTGGAACACCAGCGGACCTGAAGAGATACCCGCAAATATATTCACTTAAAAATGTTGGGTCTTGAGCACTGTTGTTTAGATGAATTTTTTTGACTCCGTGAAACTTTTGACCTGGTTGGAAATACGAAAAATTGAGAGTAAACCCTGGTTTATCATCAAAGCCGCGAAAACTCCCGGCAGAACCTTTTAGATGGATTGCCACGTTTGTGTAAACGCGATTGCTCTCAATAACAGAGCAGGGGACGTATTTTCTGGCGTCTCGCCGCAATGAATTTGCTGATGACTCTGGAATTTCCAGTTTTAAACTGAGCAAAATGCCATCGCCACCGAACAATTTGTTCATTTCCTCAACATCTTGCCGCAATTGTCCACCAATTGTTGTGAATTCAACCAGCATCAAAGAGCAAATAAGAAATAACGCGGCTTTTCTGCAGGGTAATTTTTTACAGAATATAACAAAATTGTTTTTAACCCAAATTTTTGCTATGGTGTCTGCCATGTTTTTTTAATCCAATTTTTGTAGCATAATCAGACATAAATTTGTCTGAAATGTTTAACAGAAATTTGACGAAAAAAACTGGTCCAGGAATCAACAATTTGATATTTTCTGTGTAAGTTATTGATTTTCAACTGGAAATAAATGAAAAATATTATTGTAATTTGTATGGGCCTGGCATAAAATTGTTTACAGAATGTGAGATAAAGTCGCGAAAATTTTTTATAAAAAATTTCAAAAAACTGTTGACATTGAATTGTTTTTTTGCGAAATTATACTCACACACAACACAATAAAAGTAAGGTGACAACTATGAAAACAAAAGCAATCCTATTAGCGGCTGCGGTAGCGGTGGCTGGAGCAGTTGCCGTAAAAGCCCAGACGGTTTATTCCGTCAACGTCGTTGGTTACGTTAACGTAACCCTCTATCCAGGGTTCAATCTGATCGCAAACCCACTCAACACAACGAACAATACAATTGCTTCGTTGTTGCCGAATGTTCCGGGTGGAACAATGTTATTCAAATATGTGCCGGGGCAAGGGTCTGTCTCTTATACACATCTC
>JAOADO010000022.1 GCA_026417275.1 Verrucomicrobiia bacterium | reverse complement strand
GAAGCAATTCGAGTCACATCGGACATCCCCCCCGGCGCCGGACTTTGATTGTAATTTGTTTGTCCCCATGCAATTACGCGTCCATCAAAGGCAAGTGCAACGCTGTGAGATACGCCGCCCGCAATTTCGCGGATTGGCGGCAAGTTCGAAGGCAAAGAAAGTTGCCCGCCGCTGTTTGCTCCCCAACCCACAACCGTTCCATCGCTTCTAATTGCAAAACTATGGTAAGAACCAGCGCCAATGCTGATTACATTGGATGCACCAGACGGCAGCGGAGCGGATTGTCCATATGTGTTATCTCCCCAACAAATTATTGAGCCTGAAGATGTTAATGCGATTGTATGTCTGGCACCAGATTTTATGGAAACAATGTTTGTCAGACCTCCAGGAATCAATGTTTGACCGTAATTGTTTCGTCCCCAGGCTACGAGTTCGCCACTGGATTTTAATGCAACCGAATGGAATTTCCCGCAGGAAATTGCCACAACATCGGTCAGACCTTGCGGAACCGAACATTGCCCGTATGAATTATCTCCCCAGGCAATCACAGTTCCGTTTTCTAACAATGCAACGCTATGCGCTGAACCAGCGGCAACCGCAACCGCGCGCGATGGAATTGGCGGATATGAACACTGACCAGCGTAGTTTGCACCCCAGGCAACAAGTTCGCCGCTGGAAGTTATTGCAATACAATGGTTTTCGCCAGCAGAAATTGCAATCACATTTGTCAGAAGTGTCGGAACGTTTGTCTGACCCCAGGTATTGTTCCCCCAGGCAACAACCCTGCCGTTGTTCAATAATGCAAGAGAGTGTTCACCGCCTGCGGCAATTGAAATTGCGTTAGAGACTGCGGATGGAACATTTGTCTGCCTGGAATAGTTCGCGCCCCATGCAACCACAATCCCGTTGCTCGTCAAAGCCAGACAGTGAAACGCACCAGAGGCAATGGCAATTGCATTTGTCAGATTTTGTGGGACACTTAATTGTCCATAACTATTTGTCCCCCAGGCAGTTATGTGTCCATCCAGCAACAATGCAAGAGAATGCTGTTCGCCACCGGAGAATGCAAGAACACCGGACAGATTGGTCGGAATGTTGCACTGATAATATCTATTGTCCCCCCAGGCGATTAAGTCTCCACCAGTCAGTATTGCCAGATTATGATTTGCTCCTCCGTAAATCTTTGTAAATAAAGGAGTTCCAGACACAGGAGGAAGGAAAATGCTCCCCCAGCACACAACCTGGTTCTGGGCGTAAATCTGCTGGCAAAACGCTGATAGCAGAGAAATAAAAATTGGATAAAAAAACTTTTCAACGGCTTGCATAAATATATGTTTCGGGCGTAATCCAGAGGCTACGCCAGTAAAGTTGGTCAAGTTCAAAGTAATTTACTTTTTCTTTTATCGGGTCAAATGATTTTGGAAGGATTCCAAACCGTTTCATTTCTCTGATGTATTGCCTGTTTGGCTTGAAATTTGCCGTTCCGTAGCGCGGTATAGAATTGATAACACCTGCGGCTTTTGCGATAACCGCAAGCAACGCTTTATAATCCGGGTCGGACTTATCCGTAAACACATTGCCGCAACTGCCGTATCCGCCTGCCTCTTTTTTTAATGGAGCAAGCAGAATTGGAGATTTTTCTGGATTTGAGAAATTGAGAATTATGTTTGCACTGTAAACGGATATCGGGTCATTTGTGAAGACAATGCGTTCGTAATCCGCTGTTGGTCTGCCAACAATAGAACGTTTTTCGTACCTTTCACCGCCCTCGTATGGCAAAACAAAAGGCGTTTTTTGGCTAATGTCCACGTTTTTATGGCACGAATTGCAACGGCGGTCGAGGATTGGTTTGCCCTCGCCAAAAACAATTCCCACCGCCCTTCCAGAGAGGTTCTGCTCTTCCTGGTTTCTCAAACCTGCATAACTGCCCGCATACGGAGCACCGCTTTCAATCCATAACCACACAGTTCGCCAATCTTTTTCCGACGCTTTCCCTTTTGCTTTATAATCGGCAAGCCGATTAAGCAGTCTACTTGCTGAACTTCCAATTGAACGGGGTGGTTGATTGCCGAGTCCGTTTCTGCCATCCGCCACTTCAAGACGCGCCAATAGAGTGTAATAACTATGCGACCAGTGCGGTCCAAGGTCTCCACACAATATGACCTTGCCCTCGCGACGGCTGTAATTGTGGCATTCCACGCAGTATTTATTCAAGATTGGCTGAACATCGCGGTTAAAATCGAGGACGTCGGGATATCCCTCAAAAGGCTGAATTTTTGACGGCGGTCTCTTAAAGGCAAGCGGATAACCATCGCCGTTGTAATCCGGCGTTTTGGCTCTGTGTTCGTGGCAACCAACACAACTCAAAGTTTCTCCAGGCATAACGGTTGTAAAACTCTGCATCCTTTTTACGGAAAGGTCTTTATCATCGAGAGCCACGAAAAACAGCTGGCGTCCCGCAGGCGCTTCAAAAAAGGCAGAACCATCTTCTTCCACAGGAACAGTCCCCACCACACGCTCCAGAGTGAACGTACCAAGCCAGGAAACAAGGTCCATTCCGCCGCTGAAATTCACAGGCTTCGGCAAAGATTCAAGAATAAGAAGTTTTTTGACTTCCCCTTTTTTAACACCAGTGAGATTGCGCCCATCATAAACGTTTGCAAGGAAAAAGTAACCATTTGTGGTGGTAGGCTTAACAAAATCAGGTATTATTCTTTCCCGAGGGCGTTGCATGATTGGACGCGGTTCATGAAGTCCCCCTCTCCCGGTGTAAACAAGGATTGGTTCAACACCACCAATCCCGTCGAGGATTACGATTTCGTTGTCTCGCGCGGCAAAGAAACAATAACGGTCAATCGGATAAGGGTCGCGCGTTAACCTTCCTTTGTGGAGAGGAATTGCAGAAGATTTATCGTCTGGACCACGTTTTTGAGACACAAGTGTGGCGATGCCAGCGTGTTCATTGACACCGTGACCTGGCGAGAAAGACGCCACAACGAAGTCCGTGTTTGGAACTGGTTTTGCATCAATCATCACGATGTGTGGATGCATATTGCCGTAGTAAATGTTCTGCGCGGTACCGTCCGGATTCATCGTCCAGAGGTGATGAAATTCAACCTGACTCCTGTCCACATATTCCCAGCGGGTGTAAATAATTCGTCCATCTGGCATCATCCACGGTGTATTGTCGTGTTCGGTGTTTGAAGAAACGGGGCGAATGTTGTTGCCGTTGATGTCGCACCGATACATGATTGCCACCTGCGTCATCCAGCAATTGACCCATCGCTTGCAACGGGTGGACAAAAAGATAATGTCTTCATTTGCCAGATAAATCGGTTCAAAATCATCGAACTCGTCGTGAGTAATCTGGCGCAGGTTAGAACCGTCCACATTGACTTCGTAGAGGTTGTAATTATCCTTGCCTGCGCGTCTCCATGAAAAGAGAATTTTTTGTCCATTGTAATGCACAATCGGGTCGCGAACTGAACCGCCAGGCTCGTTGATGATGTCCTTTATTTCGCCTGTTTTGAAATTAAATTTCACAAGTCTGCCAATATCGGGTTTGCCATTGCCGGTGTATGCCTTCTGGTTTTCGTTGTCGCAGTAATAACCAATGTTTGCATACCAGTGAGGGTCATCGTAAGGCAGGCGGACGCAAAAAATAATTTCGGAGACGTTCTGGAGGTTATTTGTGAGCGCTTTTTGAAGAATAGCGGATTTGGGAATGTTAAACTCATTGGTAGCAGAAACAGATTGGGCTGATTGCGCGTTGCTGAATATTCCAACCACAAAGAATTCAATCAATAAAAAAACCTCTACAAAAACTTTAAAACACGATTTTGTTTTAGCGCCGCGCATGATATTCTTATATCAGGAATTTTTGAAAAAACAATTTAAATTAGCCATACAAAGGAAAAAAATGTTAGAATAAAAAGCAGTGAATGGAACTGAAACCCTGACTGGCATTGAAACAAGAATATGAAAAGGCTGTGTTACCGTAAAACCGTTCACGGAAACAACACTCTCCTGCATGAGAGTCTGTGGGAAAGTAGATTTCCCGCTTGAGCAAATGTAGACGCGGAGACGCGTTCTACCTGTGAACAAATGCAAAAGCGAAAATGGATGTTATTTACATCATTGTGATAATTGTAAGCGGAGCCGCAAGTTTCTTCTTTGCGGTGGCAGAGTCATCATTGTTTTCCCTTACAAGATGGCAGGTCAAACAACTTGTCGAGAAAAATCCAGAAAAAGGCGGCGCAATTCAAAAATTGCTCTCCTCGCCTGAAGAACTTCTTGCGACAATAGCGATGGGAAACACCTTTGCAAACAGCCTCATCCTGGCAATCGCGTTCACACAATTTTCAGCAAAATTTGGAATAGCGCTAACGCTTGTCTTAAGTCTGTTTCTAATACTCATTGTTTGCGAGGTTTTTCCAAAAACGGTGGGCGTTCGGGCGCCAGAAAAGTGGGCGTTAAAGATTTCCGATTCAATGACGGTATTCTTCAAGTTCAGCGCACCATTGCACTATCTTGCAGACAAATTAAAAGTCCTGATAAAGAATTCATCCAAATCGTTGCAAATTGCGCATCAGCAGGAATTCACAGATGAAGAGTATCGAGAATTAATAGACCTTGCGTTTCAATATGGCGCTGTGGGCAAATCGGAGAGAGAAATAATACTCAATATAATCGCCCTTGATAGACGAACAGTCGGAGACATCATGCGTCCGCGTTCGGAAATGGCGTGCATAAGCGACGACGCAACAGTCGAAGAAATGATTGAAGCGGCAAAGAAATACAAATATCACAGACTGCCAATCTATGATGAAACTCCAGACACAATCGTGGGAGTATTGAACACTCAGGCACTCCTATTGAATCCTGAGATTGACTTATCTGAAGTAATCGAAATGCCATCCTTTGTTCCTTCAACCATGAATCTACTCAAACTCTTCAAGAGTTTTCAAAAGCAGAAACGCGGACTGGCAATTGTTTTAGACGAATTCGGTGGAACAGCCGGCATAGTTACAATGGGTGACATTATAGAAGACGTTGTGGGGAAATTTTCTTACGAAGGCGAAGTCCCGGGAGTTATGATAGAACTGATTGGCGAAAAAAAATGGAAAGTCGGCGGCACCGTTAGAATTGAGGACTTTCATAGACACTGTCCAGATTTCAAAACCACGCTTGATGTTGACACAATCGGCGGCTTTGTGATTGCAAAAACAGAAATAGTTCCTCCAGAAGGAACAACAATTCAACACGAAGGATTTAAAATAACTGTTTCACGCGCGGATGAACGAAGGGTCATTGAAGTTTTGCTCGAAAAAACTCAAACAAAACCAGGTCCTGAGCACAAATGAGCGATATTGGATTTTCAGTAATATTCTTTGCATGTGTTTGCATCTCGTTCCTGCTATCGGGAATGGAAGCCGGGTTGTTCCAACTAAATCGGCTTAGATTAAGAAACATGGGAAGACGCGGAGACCAGCGCGCAAACGTGCTGTTGCAATATCTTGAGAAACCGGAGCAATTTCTCTGGACAATTCTCGTTGGCAACATACTTGCGAACGTTGTCGTTGTCACGATGGGCGCAGTTTACATAAAAAAACTGATTCCATGCGGAGTCACGTTCTGGACGGTTTTCCTGTTTTTTGTGTTTGCGTTTTACCTTGTATGCGACCTTATTCCAAAGATGCTGTTCAGATTTTATGCCACACCGCTATGTCTTCCAACGGTTTATCCATTCAAATTCATATACACCATGTTTTCCCCGATTGTGATTATAATCAACCAGGTAGCAAAAAACGTAATCAAACTGACAGGGGGAAAGGCATATACGGGAAAGATTTTCGCCAGTCGGGAAGAAATTAAACATTTCATGCGCGAAGCAAGCGCTGGATTATCCAGAGAAGAACTGATGATGATTGACAGAGTGCTGGATATTAAAAACATAACTGTGAAACACTTAACAATCCCTTTTCAGAAAGTAACCGCCGTCGATTTGCGAGCTCCGATTTCCGAAGCGCTGAATTTATTTAACAAAACAGGATATTCTCATCTGCCAGTGATTCAAAAAAAGAACGGCGACATCGCGGTAGCGGGGATAATAAGTTTGAGGGATGTGATTTACCACGTTGATACACAACCAACAGGTCCAGACCAGAACAAACCTTCTGGAAAAAATGAAAACAGCATGTCGGTTTCTACTAAAAAAACGGACAGCGAGAACAACGTACACACTCCTCTGGAAGGAGCAGATTCTCGCCCGACCGTTCAAACCCCAAAACACATGGACAGCCAGGATGTCTCCACTCCAGTAAGAACAATTGCGCATTATATAAAACCAGCGCTATTCATCCATGAAGATGTAAAACTTGAAGATGCATTGAAAAAACTTCAGAGGAGCGGAAGAAAACTAGCAATTGTGCTAAATTCAGAACACAAAGAGATTGGCATCATAACCCTGAACGATATTCTCGGCTTCATGTTTGGCGAAGTTGAATTATAGTTTTTTTAGCAATGGACATAAATCAGATAATCGAAATTATTGTTAAACTACTGATAGTTGCAGTTCTGGTCTTCATGAACGGATTCTTCGTGGCGGCGGAATTTGCCCTCGTTAAGATTAGAGACACACAACTGGACATTCTTATTAGTAAAGGCAACAAAAGGGCAAAAATCACTCGGGTTGTCATACAAAACCTGGATTCTTCATTAAGCGCATGCCAACTTGGAATTACAGTGGCAAGTCTTGCATTGGGATGGGTAGGAGAACCAGTGTTTAAAGTCATTCTGGAGCCCGTTTTTTCTTTGCTATCAGTGACAAAACCAGAAACCAAAGAAACACTCGCCGTGGTTGTCGGTTTTATATCCATTTCATACTTGCATATAATCGCAGGTGAACAATCGGCAAAATGGCTCGCCATAATCAAACCGCTCCAGACCTCCCTCTGGGTTTCGGCACCGTTGAGATTATTTTACTTTGTCACCTATCCGTTCATCTGGATATTAAACAAAAGTGCTTTAAAATTGCTTGAACTAATCGGAATTGAACCAACGCTTGCTCATGAAAAAGGTTTCAGCGAAGAGGAACTAAGATTGCTATTCTCAGCGACGCAGAAACAATCTGGCAGGTCAAAACTGGGAAGAGAAATCGTCTTAAACGCCCTCGATTTGCAAAAACGAGTTGTAAAAGAGGTAATGAGACCACGAAAAGAGATAGTCTTTTTTGACATAAACAGCGGCATTGATGAATGTATTGAAATCGCCGAAAAAACGAGATATTCGCGGTATCCTTTATGTGAAGACGGGAATGTGGATAAAACAATCGGCGTTATACACATAAAAGACCTGTATTCAATGAGAAAATCTGCCGTAAAAGCAAAGGACTTAGTCCAGGTTGCCAGGAAATTAATTTATGTCCCACCAACATGCAGACTCGAAAAAATATTGCAGTTGTTTCTTGAAAAAAAACTCCACATGGCAATCGTGGTTGATGAATTCGGCGGCACATTAGGACTGGTAACACTGGAAAATGTGTTAGAAGAATTGGTGGGACAGATTCAGGACGAATTTGACCAGGAAAAACCAAAATTAGTTAAGACGGACACCGACACATGGGAATTAGACGGCACACTCCCATTGTATGAACTATCAGAATTAATTAACAATAAAATCGAGGCTGAAGATGTATCAACCGTTAGTGGTTGGGTCACTCAGTACCTTGGAGGTTTCCCAAAACCTGGCGACACTATCAGACTCGGAGAGTTTAAAATAGAGGTGCAAAGCACAGACGGCGCAAGAGTTGACAGGCTAAAGGTATGCAAAGAGAAAAAAGCGGAAGATTTATCTGTCAATTCTTAATCTGAAAAACTGTCTCGGCTCGGTTCTCGGTATAAGAATAAATTTCATTCCATTGGATATGAACACTTGATTCGTAATGGAAAACCAGCGTGGTTGATAAAGATTAGTCGTTGTCTCAACACTCACATTTTCAAATTCTGATTTCCATTGCAACATAAGGTTTGTGTTGTGAACTCCATAATTTGCTATGCTGAACGGCTGGGCGTAAACAATTACAGTTTCGCTTGTGGAAGCGGCTCCAAAATTGTCGATTGCTCGCGCATAAACAGTCATAAATCCAGTCGGAGGATTCGGAATCGTAAAATTAAATGGCTCAACGCTCACCTCTCCAGCCTTTACGGAATTTGTATAAAACTCCACCTTTGAAATCTTGCCATAGGAATCAGAAGCCCAAACCGATATCGCAAGAGGAACATTCGAAGGAACAATCTGATTGTTTGTTACTGAGACGATTGAAATTTTTGGGGAATAATTGCCTATTCCCAGAAGTTCCATGTCAAATATCAGGTCAGGACTATCTTGACTGGATTGATGTATTTCCGCGGCAACAACATTTTTCCCAACAACCATCAACGCATTTGAAATCATGTATGAAGTATACTCAAACTGCCCCTGTCCAGTTACAGGAGAGGACGCCGTCGTAGTATACGAAACAGAACCCGACGGCAGATTATCCCTCAAAATTTCATATCCATTCAAGTAAATCAACGCTCCATCATCTCTCCTGAGTTTTAAATAAATCGCCGACAATGTCTCCTTATTTGTAAATTGATTTCTGAAATAGTAGGTGATGTATTTATTATTGTAATCTGAACCATAATTTAATGTTGTTTTCTCGTCGCCCATGCCATAACCAAGAGGCGCCTCCCCGAGTTTCCAGTTAGAATCATCAAAATAATAACCCCGCCATGCGCTTCCCTGATTTGAACCGTCATCCATGTATCTCCACTGAGATGACTTTATAATAAACGGAATAATTGTTTGATTTCCTGTTCCAATTAATATTCTGACAGGTTCAGAACTTGTTTGAAGACCATTGTTATCCATCGCAACGGCTGTAATTTCATAAAGACCAGGGAAAATGTTGCCCCATACAAACCGATACGGAGGAGACGTAATTTGTCCTATTTCTTTACCATTTGCAAAGAGCCTTATCAAAGATACGCTCCCATCAAGGTCTGAGGCAGAAACTGATATCTCAATAGTAGCAGGAGCGGTAAATATTGTGGAATAATGAGGAGCAGTAATCTTGACGCTCGGCGGTTGATTGGAACTTCGAGTCCAAAACTGCCATATCGGGCTGGAGATTTCTGCGCTCTGGAAATTTGCGACAACTCGCCAGTAATAAATGGTATCTGGAGCCAGATTTTTAAGTTCAAAATAACTGTTTGTTGTCGTCCCAATTAAAACAAACGAATCTGGAGACAAATTAGTGCTCAAGTAAACATCAAACGATGGCATAATGGCGGATACAATATTCAATGAAACATCATCAATACCAACAAACAAGTTCCCATTTGAATCCTGTTCCACAAACGAAACACGGATTGTTTTGCCTTTAAATTGGGATAAATCTGCCATGTAATGCGTCCACTCAGTGTTAAGCGGCGTGTTTTCCTCTGTCCGATAAACAGTCCTTAAAACCTGGTTCGATTGATTAAGAATTTCCACCCTGAAATAATTGTTTGTATTGTATGTCCCACTGCGGTTAATGATTCGCGCATACCAGGACAGCGTAGCCGAAACGACCGTTTCCGGTATAAAAATCTCCTGCCACATACGATGTTTCCCAAAGCCGTATTGAACACACCAGGCAGTATAAGCGCCTGAATAATTTTCCATCTCCCCTGCGATTCCAGTATTCAAACCACCATCGCTCACAAGCCATCCCCCAACACCTTCATCTTCAGTGCGCCAGCCGCTGAGAGACCCAGATTCAAAACCAGGATTTTCAATCTGGTTCCCAAATCCACCCTGCCACTTTAAAATTATATCCAGAGGCTGGGCAAAAGCGCCGTTGGTTGGAGACGGATTATAAGGCATAATTGGATATTCGTTGTCAACAACAACGATATCTGCCGTGAAAGGAGTAAACCCATCTGCAAAAGCGGATATCCTTACAGTCTGATTGCCATCGAGGGTAAAATTGTCATGTATAAATATGTCAAACGCAGTTTCCATCTGATTAGAATTTACAATGACAGAAGACGGAACAGACACTTTATTTGTATCAGATGAAGTTAAATATATTGCTACATTTGAGTTAACCATTCCGCCAAGATAAATAACACCGCCACCAGAAATAAGACCATCGCCCTCGGCAACATGCTCAGGAACAACAAGAGCAAGAGCCTTGCTTTCGTCGTCTACAATAACCATCTCTCGCCGGGCAGAAACCCAGTTTTTCACATAAGCCTGAACCATTGCGACTCTGTCTCCATTAATAATGTCATCATCTTCAATCGCAATTACAAATGAAGCATTTGTTTGACCAACTCCTATAAATAGAACGGGTGGAACAGGCAGTTTGATTGTAGACGGTTCCGATGTAGACAGTTCAATCGCCACAGTTCTCTGAGGAGCAGGAGTTATGAAAACATCACCGCGAATCGTTTTAGAACTTTCCATGATTCTTTCGGGAAGAGTCAACACCACTGACGCAGTCTCGTTATCATGAACCGACATTGTTCGAGAACCAGTTGTAAATCCATTTGCAACAGCGATAACTGCTGGATATTGGGTGCCATCCAGCAAAGCGTTATCAACAATTGTTATATCAAAATTGACGTTAGTTTTGCCTGCTTGCAATGTAATCGTCTCTGGAACGAGCAGTTTATTTGTGTCTGTGGATTGCAAAGAGATAATCACGTTAGAATCCGACGCTCTGGGAATTGTCACACACCCCGCGTTTTTCAAGATGCCGTCTCCCTCTGTGGCAAAATCAGGTAACGAAACAGTCAAAAAACTGCCGCATTGCGGATAAGCGGTAAAATCGCTCTCAGTCAACCCTTGAGGAATTCCGCCACCTGCAGACAACCCGCTCATCCCCCCCAGCGTTTCAATATTCAGCCATGTAATTCTTATTACGCCGTTCGTGAAAAGCTCCACCTGGAAAGAATTTCTGTTTGCACGCCCATATTCTGGAACATTTTCCCACGTGATTGCGACTCTGTCTGAGAGTGGTTTCCACGAAACCGTACCGCCCGTTGCAGGATTCAAATCCACATAGAGCGGCGCCACTCTCGGGTATTCGTAGAAAGCGCTTAACTGTGGATAGAAATACCGGGTGTCGCCTTTTGCAAAAGACACTTCTCCATTTGCGCCAATCCAGATTGCATTTGTTCTAACTCCGTAGATTTCCACTTCCATGCCAGACGGCAAAATCGCCTGAACACGGCTATCATCATCGAGCGTTACAACATAACCTCCTGCTGGATCCGTGTAATAATTGGTCGTAACAGTCCTGCATACACTGTAACGGCTAAGCGAGTTATTCGGAGTAAACGTGAGAGACATAAAATCGAGGTCATTATCGTATGAATCAAACATTTCAACAAAATAATCTCTCTGTCCAACCAGCAATTTTATAATTCGATTTTGAGCGACGCCGTTGTTCAAATTTGTGATATAAAGAATGCTGGTATAAATCCCAGCCGGGAGCAAACACACCGAAGAGTTAAACTTAATTTCCAGTTGCGTGGAAACGCCAGAAGGTTGAAGAACGCCGCTATATGAAGACAACTCAATGAGTCCATCGCATGCGGCTTTCCATGGTAGAACAACGTTTCCAGTGTTAGTGAGAGTTAAATAAAAACTGTGGGGCGTGAAAAGACCTCCGACAGGACCTGAAGCGGTGAAACCAGATGTTGGCGTCGCGGATAAATCATCTGGCATGTTGAAGTCCTCAACAAGTCCAAGGGTGGTATCCGAATCCGGCGATGTGGCAAAGAATCCCATTCCGCGTCTTGCAAACGCAGACCAAATTTCATTCCTGTTCGCCCCCCCTGTAGAAAGCCTGTCGGCAAGCAAAATAGCGTCGCGAGCTTCGAGAAAGTCAGGATTTATTGGAGAATACTTCATGCCGTCAATCACAAGTCGCATTGCAAGAAAATTGCCGTTGGTAAAACCATGTTTATTGATTAAAGCGGCTCGCATATCCCACAGTACGGCGCACCAAACTTCGCCAATGTTATGAACCTCATCTGCGGTTCCACTAATTCGATAGTTCCGCGGAATTCCCGCATGGTCAGAAGCCTGGCTCGGGTCAATGTCTTTGAATGTGAGCGGGTTCACAGACATGTTGGTCGAGTATGGATACCGACGAATCCCATAATAGTAATTTTCAGTAATTCCGTTAAATAAATAGGAAATGTATGCCGCCATTGGATAGTTGCCGCCCGGGTCGTCCGATGGTTCAGACGTCATCGCAAGCGCATAAAAATCAGACCAGCCTTCGCCCATTCCCATCGCCTGCAATGTCCCCAAACCAGGACCTCCCCCCACCAATCTATCGCTGACGCCATGCGCGTATTCATGAATAATAACTTCGGCGTCGAGCGAACCATCGCGGTACGGCGAGCAACCAGTGAATAAAAACATCTGCATTTTGGGTGGCGAACCATCCGGCGGAGTCGTCATATTCGAGTTGTTGTATCCATCTCCATCCTGAGCCTCCGCTTTTAACGCATCGTTTTGAAATCCACTCTTACCAAAATTATCGTTCTGGAAATTTCCTGTCTCCTCCGTAAACCCAAGTTCATAAAACCTGTCGTGAGCCACATTAACCCAATAAAAAAGATTAACTACAGAAGCGCTACTGTAACTTAACGGCGATTGAGTTAAATCAAGGGCAAAATCAAACACAAATTGCGGATTGCCTGTAACACGAGGTAAGTCTGGCTGATTATCCGCATTTCTATCCAGATAAGCATCCGCGTTGTTTCCAGAAGTCTGATTCAAGTTTGTGTAAATCCAACCTACTGGCGAAGCATTAGTGTTCAACGCAAAAATGCTCACCAATGAACGCTGAACTGTAGGCGGTTGCGAGGAGTTTGGAGTTCTATGCCCTGGACTCATCGGCGTGGGACTTTCATTGGTAAATACGCGGTAAGATGCTTCAACAAAATACCGTGTCAAAGACTGCCGATAAAGCGTCTCACCTGTTTTACCATCAACAATTATTCTGTACATCTCGCCATTGTTCCCGGAGGTAATTAAAAATTCATACGCAAGAATCATCTTTTGCTTATTATACGGAAACCACAAGAGCTGACATGTCGCATCATCTCGAATGCCACGTGCAGATAAAACATACTTATTATTGTTATTCTGTTTAACAACGGGATTGGATATCGTAATACCAAGATTATTGCCGGCATAAATCAGCGCCTCAATAGGGCTTATAGTCGGAGAAACAACCAGCATATTGTTATTACCTAATGCTGGATTCGAAATAAACAGGCTCGAAACACCAACCAAACGCAGGTCTTTGTTTACATGAGCAATAAATCGTGCATTAAAAACTGGCATCCCAAGAAAAGTCTGTTGCCAGATTATCGTTCTTACTCCATTGTGGGCGGTCGTGTAATCGTGCTCTATGATTGCATCGTTTAAAACATCTGAACCATGTCCAAAAAGGTCATTATTCGAATCTATAAAAAGTTTAACCGCAAACACCACATCAGATACAATCACTGTCTTCCCAATATTTGGATTACTATTCTTATCAAGCGAATTTAAAAAACCTTCAGGATTAACAATCCAGCGCGGAGAACCAATAATTCTATCGAAACTGACCTTTATCTTCTGATTCGCAAGCTGTTTTGCCGCAGCAAGTTGCTTTTCATCAACAAATGACCCCTTCTGATTCTGCCTCACATCAAAATTCGGCAACTGAGGCATCTCTGGAGCGCGAAAAGCAAGAACCCCAAAATTATGGAAAACAGCAAACAGTGTGAAGATAAATATAAATTTAATGATTTGAGAATTCATAAAAAAGAAGGAAACAACATTTTTAAATTGCGATGCCAGAGAAGTTTTGTTTGTTAGCAAAAAATATCCCATGTCTTAATTTTTATAAAAATAACACACAGAAAGTATAAAGCAATTATTATACCACAAACCATAATAAAATGCCGGGGAAACAACTACTTACACAAATAAATCATTGAATATAAACAACTTGTCAATATTACCGCACAAAAAAACAAGATTCCCCACCATAAGACATGAATCAATTCGTGGTAATTATTCCCCAGATTGAAAATGAAAATCTTCAGCTATTTAAACCCGATGCAATAAAGGTGTTTAGATGTTCTGACAAATACTTTTCCGTTGCTGATTGAAACTGACGCACGCGTTGGAGACTCATCGAGCTGGTTTGTGGCAAGGATTTTGAATTCACTTCCAGCCCCGCAAACTATGACGGTTCCCTTTTCGCTGACACAATAAATTTTGTCATCGGCTCCCGTTGGCGACGACCATATCCGCTCTGAAACACCGAGTTGTCCTGACCAGACGACTTTTCCAGTGGATGGCTCAAGACATGTTAGAGTTCTTTTCCCACCATCGAGAACATAAATTTTGCCCTTATAATAGAGTGGCGTGCTCCAATCAGTCGTTGTTTCCTTACACACCCAGGCAGAGTGAGTTTCCGTGATTAATCCTTTGCCACCATCTTTAATCCCGATAACAGGTTGTCCTTTTGGAGCGCATGCAACAATTACATCTCCCGCCGAAAGCGGGCTTGGAACAACACGAAACCAGTTTTTCTGCATATCTGTTTGCCTTGGATTCAATCCACCCGCGCGCCACACTTCTTCCCCTGTTTCAGGATTGTGAGCCGTCACATAATCGCCGCCAAGAATTAAGATTTCCAAACCATTCTTGCCTTTATGCGGAATCGGGGTCGTGTACGACTCCATTGACTCCATAGCCGCATCCGTTTTTCTGATATGTCGCCACAAGGTCTTGCCCGTGGCTGGGTCAAGACAAAGAATGAAAGACTCCCGAACAGGCTTATCATCGCGAGAGTGTGGATAGGCTTTCGGGTCGTCTCGTTGAATTACTGGGACATAAAGTTTGTTGTTATAAAGGAGTGGGCTTGCTCCATATAAATACATAATGGCAAACTTGCCAAACTCAGCGGCTAAATCCTTTTTCCAAATTTCATTCCCCTGAAAATCAAACGCGGCTAACGCGCCTGTACCAAACATTACAATCACAATCTTACCGTCTGTAACCGGCGACGGACTCGCCATATTATTAAGATTTACAACACGGTTGCCTGTGGAGACCTTCCTCTGCCACTTTATTTTGCCATCGCTTACATTAATTGCACATAAAAAAAGGTCGCCCTGCTGGTCTGGAGTCGTGACGAACACCGTGTCTCCCCACACCACAGGAGTTGCGGCGCTAACGCCAGACATCTCCACCTTCCACAATACATTGCTCGACGTCCAATCCCATTGCGCAGGCAAATTCGATTCCGAAGTTGAACCATTATAATACGGACCACGCCAGTTATGCCAGTTTTCCGCCCTCGCAGACACAACTAATGACACCCAAACTATGACTGATAAAATAATCCCTTTCATTTTTTGTCTCCATTAGACGTATAATTGCCGAGTTTATTTACAAAAATTCATAAAAGTTATCAAACAAAAATGGCAAATGTGGAAAGCGCCCTAAGGTAGACTGACCGCAATTCTTATCGGCAATATTTATTTTATGTTTTTTATACTTAAAATGGCTTTTTCTGTTGCCGATAAAAGCGGTTTTACGGATATTGGTTTTCCAGTGGCATTAATCATCCAAAGATTTGGCGTAAGATTCCCAAATGATGCAATTTTCTCAATTTCCCCTCCAAATGAATCTACATTTTTCAACTTTTCCTCTATCTGATAAGATATAAGGTGTCCGACAGGATAATCAGCAAGATATAACGGCGTAAAAAACATATGAGAGTATATCGCAAGCAATTCCACATCTTTTTTCCCGATAACGTCAGCGTAATATTTATTCCACACATCTTTTGCGATTTTTAACGCGGCGGTTTTTAACTCATGAGAATTTGCATCTGGATGTGAGTACAGCCATTTCCATATTTTAATTTCCACCAGCGCCACCGCGGCAATCTCGCATGTTGTCCAGTAAGTTTGTATGGCGGCAAATTCACTCGCAAAATTATTAGTCCTGGATAAACCAAGCACTTTTAAATCTCTATCCTGAAATAGATAAGCGATTGCCTCCGTGCAGGCGTTGTTTGGAACCCCGGCAAGAAAAATACAATCAACTTTGTTCAGCGAGAACACCTGTTCAACATTATGTCCAAACTCGTGCATGGCAATGTTGAACCCCTTGTAATTCATCCCATTTCTTTCGACTCTGGTCCGCAACCTTGCCGGGAAACCGCGTTTTGCGTGCCCCATGGCATGTCCCGTTCCGCGCGATGCCTCAACATCTATATTCTTAGCCAGAAATTCGGATTGTTCATTTGAAAATCCAAGATTTGCGAGAATTCGCGGAATATCATTTTTAAACGTTTCAGCAGTAGGATATTTTTTAGACGTAATTAAATCAATCTGTCTTTCATCCAGAGAAGCCTGTGTTGTAAAACCGTTGTACCAGATGTCAAACGGCTCCAGCGGTCTTCCAACCCGTCTCTCAATAAGAAGAGCAACTTCTTTTAACAACCTTGAAGAAAGAAGGTCATCTAACATGGTCTCCACTTCGACCTCTGAAATCTGCCGTTCTTCCTGAAATTTTCGCTGTATGAATGTTGGGGCAAACGGATAATATTTATCCGATTGTTTAATGGCTTTAAAAATATTTAGGAGAACGTCGTATCTTCTATCGCCTTCTGATTTCCTAACATCGCCGTGAGCAATGAAGTGTTCTCTGGAGGCATCATAATCAAAAGAATCTGTCGGACTGACCTCGTTTGTGAAAGGATTCCAATCATAAAGCGGATTATTAATAACCGCCTGCGGAATTGTCTGGTTTATTATTCGCTCCATGACCTTCTGTATCGTTTGCTGACGCATGAGCCCATCCGTAAGACCGTATTGCGCTTTAATTTCATCACGCAAATTCCAGTGAGATATAAGTTTTAAGCCTTTCGGAAAAAGCCTCTGATTATTTGGTCCCAATACATGATGCATCCATATTTTATATTCAGATGTGTACAACTCGCCTTCACTGCATGCGGCGGTAATTTTCTGTGAAACATCGGCCGGGACTCTTTTTGAAAACCGTTGAGCGAGCCGAATCTCCGCCCAACGCTGACGTGACCAACCCGCACCTTCCCTATCGCGTTCTTCAAAAGTTGCGATTGGAAAATTCAACAAGACAATAAAAGCCACTTTGTTTTTAAAACAATCTTCGGCTACATGAGCGGCAGGGTCGTAAGAACCAAATATTTCATCCAGTGGCAGAATTTCGCCCGTATCAAGGTCCATTTCCCTCCTCAGTTCATACACAATTTCAGCCATATAACCATCGAGGGCTTCAAACTTTCTTTCAAGCCTTTTAAAAATTTCGTTCAGACGATTTTTGTCGGATATGAAGTTGTCTCGGACGAAGGATTCAAACGCTTTCGCGTCTCCATCCTCTTTTCTCCAGAACAGCGCAACCTGTTGTATGCCGATTTTTATCCGTTCAGCGTGTTCACCTCCGTGTTTTTGAATCAATTCTTTTTCTAATCTATTGAGCGAAGGTTTTAAAAACGAAGGTATCATTCGAGACATGTTGTTTTTTGACTCGGCGCAATCACCAACCACTGACATGAATAATATTGCCAACAATGCATATACTGTCGCAATTTTCATAACTGGAATAATATGAAATGTTCAGAATAAGACAAACCATTATTCAAAATCTCCACTTTATTCGGTCAATTTGAAAATATCCTCAAGGCACTGCACCTTAACCTCAAGAGTTTTAGGTTTGTTATCGCCCTGGCTTATAACGGAGAGTTTGAGAATATCCCCCTTTGAAGTTTTTCTTAAAATGCCCACAAACTCGTCTCGTCTTTGAACACTTCGCTCGTTAATTGAGATTATCAAATCCCCTTTCTTAAGCCCCGCCTTCTCAGCAACTCCATTTTTCATTAATTTTGCAACGTAAACGCCTCGTGCTTCATCCGGAAATTTTTTAATAACATCAACAGACTGCTCCCACAACTCCTCCACAACGCACTGGATTGAACTTGTTGATTGAGATTTTCGCTCTCTGAGAATCTTTTGCAGAGCAGATGCAGGAACAACAAAAGCAATCCCCTGCCCCGCTCCGCCAAGCGTCATCAAACCAGATTGCAGTCCCACCACCTTCCCGCTCCTGTTTATCCAGCATCCGCCGGATGTGCCAGGCGGTGTATCCGCCGCAACGTGATAAACTGCCACACATTCATCAAAAATTGGCGAATATTCATAAGTGGTTTCCAAACGCGCCACCCATCCAGGCAATATAAGATTATGACGAAACAGCGCCGCACCGGCAAAATATATCATTTCAAACGGCTGTGGCGGCTTGTCCTGGATTGCAAAATAATTTTTTATGCGGCATCCTTCTGCTGGCATAAGAAGAGCAACGTCGTTGCCAATATCCACAGCAAGCAAATTATAAGGGATTCTCTTCCTTTCATAGTTAATGATTTCAATTTTGTTGCCCTGTTTAACCACATGCGCCGCGGTAATGACTTCACCAGCAGGACCAGCATACCATCCAGACCCCTGCAAACTCCCGTCAACGAGAACTTCAACCACACATTGCTGATAATTCTGATACTTTGCAATCGGACGATATGTTGCGCATCCTGCCCCGAACAACACCAGCAATGCGACAGAAAACAATACCAGAAAAATCGCGCCGCTTAATTTATTATTGCTAAATTTTATTTGCATACATCTTTCTTCTTTAAGAATTTCAACGTCACACAAAGGACTATATTTTTTACATTTTCAGTCAAGAATTAAAAATATTGCGAGAACACAAACAATTAAAAACACCTGCTAACAAAGTCTTTAGTCATCCTGACACGATGTGGAGATATAAATGCACTACATCAGTGGCAATTTTTCAAAAACCTGCTATCGTTTTTTTACTATTGCATTGATTAATGCACTGTATTAGTTTTAGTAGCAATTTTTAAAATTTGTAAGCAATGAAAAGTATTTTCAATATTAAGCCGATAGTTTTGAGTATAGTTGGCGCAGTATTGCCTTTGTTTGGTCAGTACTCAACAAATTGGGTCGCGATAAACGACCATCATATTGGCGCATCAAGTTCGCCTTACGCCAATTTTTATAACCCCCTGGGAGACGACGCAGGATTTAGCGGACCGTTGACAAATACAGTCAGCTACGCTGTATTGCCTGCTGGAGCCCGAACCCCTGCTACAATAACAATCGCAAACAATGGCGCCACTTCTGCAGATTCTTGCAGCGGTCCAAATTCTGGAACGCCAGCTGGCAACTGGTTTTTGCCATACGTAGACTTCGGTATAGTATCCAGAGAAACCTTGCAATTGCAAGGTTCTTCAACCGTAACCTACACATTTTCCGGACTCGACCAGAACAAAAAATACATCTTCAAAGGAACAGCGGCACGCGGGGGCAGTTATGCGGATAGATGGACCCTGGTAACACTGAACGGCGCAGATTCGTTTACCCACGCGCACAAACCCACATGGAGCGAAAGTTCGGCGCCAAACTATGGAGTCTTGACCGCCGCCGATGGCGGAACAATGTCCGCCAACGAAGCCGCATGGAATTCGGGTGAAAATCGAGCGGCCGGGGCATTAATCTGTTTCACCGATATTAACCCCGGCGCAGACGGACAATTCTCGATTACCCTTCAAACCTATAAAGGAACAGTGCCAGGTGGGTCATCCGGCGGGTCGTATGGTTATGTCTTCTCCGCATTCAGTTTAGAAGAAATTAACACCAAACTTGAACCTGTAGCGGTTACAAACCAACCTCAAAACATTACTGTTCAAGAAATGGACAGCGCAACGTTTGCCGCGGGCATTAAAGGCAATCCAAATCCAACTATGCTCTGGTTCAGAAATGGAAATCCAATCCCGGGAGCAACAAATTCAAGTTTTACAATCGCTCCCGCAAGACTCGCTGATGACGGCGCTACATTTTTCCTCAGGGCTACAAATATTGTCAGCAACACGGTATATTGGGTTCAAACAAGCAACGCTGTGCTAAAAGTAATTGCCGACACTAATCCGCCCTCTTTACTCGGCGCAATTGCGAGTTATCCAGACCAGGTGAACGTTTACTTTTCAGAAAAAATCCGCCCGGAGACTGCTACCAATATTTCAAATTACAGCATTACAAGCAGCTACGGCGCCCTGGTAATCAAAAGCGCGTTAATAGGTGCTGGAGAATCGAATGTGATTTTAATGACCTCAACCCAGCTTCTGGGAATAACCTATACGTTGACAATAAACGGAATACGAGACCAATCCTCAGCAGGAAATCTAATTGCAACAAACAGTAAAACCACATTTATAACCACATCATTTACATCTGCAGACATCGGCAATCCAGCCACACCGACGGTTGTCACTCCTGTAATTGGCGGCTACAATATCACCACAAAAGGGACAAACATTGGAAATTATTCCGACCAGTTTTCTTTTGTTTACAGACAGCAATCTGGCGATTTCGACGTTCGCGTTAGAGTATCCGGACAGACAATCACAGACCCATGGGCGCGCGCAGGACTCATGGCGCGGGAAAGTCTCAATCAAAATTCTTCATTTGCGGCTATGTTTGCCACACCAAGCGCTGCAGGATGCTTCTTTGAAACCAGAACATCCACTGGCGCTTCGACATCTAAAGCAGGTTATTATCCGGTTACGCCGCCATACACATATTTACGACTAAAAAGGACGGGCAATACATTCTACGGCTACGCCAGCTTCAACGGAATGAACTGGACATTACTCGGTTCGGCTACAATCAATCTCCCAACAACGATTTATTTCGGCATGGCTGTATGCAGTCGAAACGCGCAAGAATCATCCACAGCCGGTTTCAGAGACATGGAAAACGTTACCTCAGAATCAACCACATACACCCCACTTCCACTCGAACCCCTCGGACCCTCATCGCGCAAAACCTGCTTTGCTATCTCTGAAATAATGTATAATCCTGCCGACGGCGGTGGATATTCTAACAGCACAGAGTTTATAGAAATCTACAACTCAAATCCCTGGCCCGAAGAACTCAGCGGTTTGAGCATTGATGGCTCCGTAAAATACAAATTCGGCTCAAACGTATGGGTTAGTGGCGGCGGCTTTGTGATTGTGGCGCGCAATCCAGAAGCGTTTAAACGGGTCTATGGCATTACAAACAACCTGTTTGGACCGTGGGAAAACGCCGAGAACAACGGCTTGCCAAACGATTCAGGCACGGTGCGACTGCTCAGCGAAATTGGCGCTGTCTATCTTGAAGTAAATTACCGAGACGATGGTCCCTGGCCCGCCGGCGCCGATGGCACAGGACATTCCCTTGTTCTAATTCGTCCATCTTATGGCGAAGATGACCCGCGCGCCTGGGGAGTAAGTGATTTAAAGGGCGGTTCCCCGGGTTATGGAAATAGTTATAGCGGCGGCGAACTGAGAAACATTGTAATCAATGAATTCCTGGCTAATTCAGAACCGCCATACGTTGATTATATTGAACTCTATAACCGCGGAAACGTTGCGGTTGATATTTCCGGTTGCACTTTGAGCGACGACCCAATCACCAACAAATTTATTATCCCTCAGGGAACAACAATCCCCGCTGGCGCAACGATTGTTTTCTGGCAAACAAACTTCGGCTTTGGACTGGATGCAGGCGGCGAAACAATTTACCTCAAAGACCCTTCCGGCACCAGAATCCTCGATTGCATTAGATTTGGCCCACAAATGCCAAACATTTCCAGCGGAAGATATCCAGACGGCGACCCGGAGATTTATTTATTAAATTCAATGAGCCCGGGCACAAATAACATTAAATACGACATTTATGTGAATGACATCGTGATAAACGAAATCATGTATGCCCCAATAACCGGCAATAATGACGATGAGTATATCGAACTCTATAATAAAGGTACGAATTCAATCAGTCTGGATGGATGGAAATTTGTCGATGGTATTTCTTATACATTCCCGAGAAACGCAGTCATACCAGCCGGCGGCTATATTGTTGTGGCTAAAAACGTGGATAGACTGCTTTCAGTTTACAGCGGCTATCTGGATAAAAATATTGTATATGGAAATTATTCAGGCAATCTGGCTGGCGGAGGCGAGCGTATTGCCTTAGGAAAACCCATAATCACAGTTTCAACAAATTCACTTGGAACAGTAAAAAGCAACACTGTTTATGTGGTGGTTGATGAAGTAACTTATGGAACTGGCGGAAGATGGGGTAAGTGGTCAAGCCAGGGCGGAAGCAGTCTCGAACTTAGAGACCCGCGCGCCAACCATCGCCTCGCTTATAACTGGGGAGACAGCGACGAGACAAAGAAAGCCCCATGGGTAAATATTGAAGCCACAGGTCCAATGGACAACGGAAGTGGTGATTCCCCTATCTACCTTGAGATTTATCTCAACGGCGCGGGCGAAGCACTCATAGACAACGTAGAAGTCATAAGCGGCGGGGCAAATGTTGTGGTTAATTCTACACTCGAAAGCAGCTCTTCGGGCTGGATATTCAGGGGAACCCACGTCGCTTCGAGCTGGGAATACACAGAAGGATACAACAGCGCCGGCTCTGTTCATATTAGAGCAAGCGCGCGGGGCGATTACGGGGCAAACCGTATACTATGTCAGTTAAATCCCC
>JAOADO010000021.1:14101-23285 GCA_026417275.1 Verrucomicrobiia bacterium | reverse complement strand
CAGTTCACGCAACCGTAGTGCGGCTATTCGGATTCCAACATACAGTGAAAATCCAAAGACCAAACGCATCGAATACCGTCCGCCAGACCCTGCGGCAAATCCATATCTTGCCTTTGCGGCCCTTTTGATGGCTGGTATGGATGGCGTGTTGAATCGCATTGACCCTGGCGAACCTATTGACAAAAACCTTTATGAACTTCCTCCAGAAGAGTTGAAGAAAGTACCACAAGTCCCGGCAAGCCTTGGCGAGGCTCTGGATTGTCTGGAAAAAGACCATGAATTCTTGCTAAAAGGCGATGTCTTTACACGGGACTTCCTGGAAATGTGGCTCAGCCATAAGAAAAAAGAATTCGACGCCCTGCGTCTGCGTCCGCATCCATATGAATTCCACCTTTATTACGATGTATAAAAATATGGATGCCGAATAATTTCAGAGTTCGTATAATGCGTAAAACTCTGGAATTGTCGGCACAAAAAGCGTGTGAATTCACAGGGAATCTGAAAATTCAGCCATTTGTAAAATTAACTACTTAAAAATACTGAATTTTCAGTAGGTTTAACGATGTGAATAACCTGTTAATAAGATTTAATATATTGTTCTTTTCAAAAACAAGATTTTGAAATAAAAAAACGGACTATATTCAAACAACTTGGATTAAAAAGTTGAATAAAAAAGACGGCGGAAGAATGAATTTTAAAAATGTAACATGTTGATGCCCAACAGGTTAAAATCTTCATAGCAACCGCCGAACAAATATGTAAACAAAGAATTTTATTTATTTGTGTATAAAATTTGGAAATTATTTAAAATCAATTAATCGCTATGGAGATTTTTTCTTTGCGGGCTGTGAATAACTTTTAAATTTACTGGTGGATTTTATGGATGTTTCGGCACAGGAAGTTTGGACAAAAGCACTGAAAATATTGGAACAGACGACGTCCCCGAAGGTTTTCGAACTATGGTTCTCGCACATAAAACCTTCGCGGATAGAAAAAGAAGAATTTTACATTGAGGTGGGCAACGAATTTCACGAAATCTGGATTCATGAAAATTACGAGCCTTACATTGTTGACGCTTTAAAAACAGTCACTGGAACCGAGTATAAGATTGTCTACGAAGAGAACAGAAATTTATTGCCCGAACAAATAGGAGAAGACCTGATAAAGGTTCCATCCAAGGTTACAAAAATTGAATCCGAAGAACCACTGGAAGTAGACGGAAGGTTTGATAAAAGCTACACATTTGAAACATTCATAGTCGGCGGAAGCAACCAGATGGCGCACGCGGCGGCAATGGCAATTGCGCAGTCTCCTGGCATCAGTTACAACCCATTTTTTCTTTATGGCGGTTCGGGGCTTGGCAAAACGCATCTGCTTCATGCCATAGGAAATTATGTGCTCGGTCATCGTAAAAACATGCGCGTTGTTTATATCTCAGCTGAAAAATTCACAAACGAATACATAGAATCCATAAGAAACATCAAAACCGCTAATTTTAGAAAAAAATATCGCAACACCGATGTCCTGTTAATTGACGATGTTCAATTTCTGGCAAATAAAGAGCGAATCCAGGAAGAATTCTTCCACACATTCAACGCCCTGTATGAGGCGCACAAACAGATTGTTTTGACATGCGACCGCCCCGTAAAAGAAATTCAAAATCTTCAGGAACGCCTTGTTACAAGGTTTGAATGGGGGCTTGTGGCAGACCTTCAACCGCCTGACCTTGAAACGCGCATTGCAATTTTAAAGAGCAAATCTGCACAACAAAAAGTGACTATACCGGACAATATAGTTTTATTCCTTGCAGAAAACATTCGCTCCGACGTAAGGCGTCTGGAGGGAGCCCTTTATAGAATCAAAGGATATCAGCAACTGGCAAAGAAACAGATTGATTTCGACAAGGTACAGGAAATCCTCGGCGACATCCTTATGGTTGAAGCAAAGAAAGTCATTACCATTGAAGACATTCTTAAAATCGTAGCGGAAGAGTTTGGACTCCGTGTTTCTGACCTTACTGGACGCAGACGTTCAGAAGATATTGCTTTCCCACGCCAGATTGCTATGTACCTTGCGCGGGAATTCACCCATCTTTCCACCGAGGTTATCGGACAGGAAATCGGTGGACGAGACCACGGAACGGTCATTTATGCATGCAAGGTCATCAGAAACCGTATGGATGTTGATAAAAACGTGAAAGATTTGGTGCACCGTCTCGAGTGGAAATTAAAAGGCGGTCGCAAATAACCCACAGAATTTTTCATAAAATAAAGCGTGAGGAATTGTCTTTTCTCTAATGGACTGATTTCAATCCTGGCGCATTAATTTTATACTCTGTTCATTATCCACTCTTCTTTTAAAACAACGCCGCGAATACTTACAACCACCAGTCTGGCGGGAATCCGCCTCTGCGCCTGTGCGAGCGCCTGTTTAACAATCCTCATAAGCCCAAAACAACACGGCACTTCCATTATCATAACCGCGATGGCGTCCACCTGCGCCTCGTCTATCAATCTCCTCAATTTCTCCAAATAAACATCCTGTCCATGGTCGAGTTTAGGACAGGCAATAACAAGCGATTTGCCCCGTAAAAATTCCTCATGAAAATTCGCAAAGGCAAAAGGAACGCAATCTGCCGCAACAAGCAAATTTGCCTTCCTGTAACACTGAGCCGATGGATTTATAAGGTGGAGTTGAATGGGCCAGTGATTCAATTGAGATTGGCAAACGTTTTCAGCCTTTGCTGTTTTGCCAACTATTTTGCCGAATGACGGCTCAAAAGTTACAGATTTCGCTCCAGGACACCCGTGGTGAATCGCTGAAACCTCAATTCCGCATTTTTCTGCAATAGGATGATTTATACTCCTCAGAAATTCCCGTGCCTGTTGCAGGTATTCGATTTCATTATGTTCTTTCAAGTGCTCAATGTGTTTTAACAAAAGTTCTCTGTCGTCGGATTTAAGGATTTCGTTCAGAACCTGAATTTCGTTGTATGGCTGGGCTTCGCGCTCTTCTACGGATATAGCACCACGCGGACAATGCCCGATACAAGCGCCCAAGCCGTCGCAGTTTGGTTCTCTGACAAGCTTTGCCTTGCCATTTACAATCTGGATGGCACCTTCAGGGCAATTCGGAACGCATTCTCCGCAACCGTTGCACCTATTCTCCTCAATCTTAATTATTTTACGTTTAACGGTCTTATTCATCTAAGTGACTGATAATACCCCACCGGGAAAAATTAAATTTGATTTCGGTCAAACTCTGAAAACTTTTTTCAAACCCAAATTTGTGTTCAGATTGTGGCAAAAAAAGAAGGCGTGATTAACACGCCTTCCTTTTTCTTTTTATTTTTTTAAATTAGACCTGCGGCAATTTCCATGGCGCGCGATATGGTTTATGCACCCATTTTGCCGCCTCAGCGTCTCCCACAATCTCTTCTTTGACAGGGTCCCATTTAATTTTCTTTCCTGCGCGGATAGAGATATTTCCAAGATGACACACCGTAGCGGAACGATGCCCAATCGCCACATCGCAAATTGGCAGTTTTCTGCTTTTAATGCAATCAAGCCAATTCTGGTGATGATTTTTGCTCTCGTAAAGTTTAACATCGGTCTCTTTCAATGGCTCTTCCAGGATAGATTCCGGGTCAGATTCAATATTTCCGCGCGTTACATAGATTGAACCCTTCTCACCTATAAAAGTTGTACCATTCTTCGACGATGGACTCTCGCAATAGACTGTAACACCATTTGAGTATTTGTATGTTATTGTGAATTTTTCTGGCACTTCATACCGTTTCTGAGGGTCAAAAGACGCCGTGCCTTCGATTTCCACAGGACCACTTTCATCCATTCCAAGCCCCCACTGTGCGATATCCAGATGATGTGCTCCCCAGTTTGTCATTTGTCCGCCGGAATAATCCCAGAAGAAACGGAAATAGTAGTGAACGCGGTGTTTATTGTAAGGTCTTTTTGGCGCCGGTCCCAACCACATATCGTAATCGAGTTCTGCCGGCGGCTCACTATCGGGAACAGGCGGCTCTTTTGTCCAGTTAACACCCGGCAAACCGACGCGAACCGTGTGAATCTTGCCAAGCCGTCCAGAACGAACATATTCGCATGCCTTGCGGAAACGCGGGTCTGAACGTTGCTGGCTTCCAGTCTGCAGAATTCTGTTGTACTTGCGAGCGATTTTTACAAGCACCTGCCCTTCATAAATCGTAAGAGTAAGCGGTTTTTCGCAATAAACATCTTTGCCCGCCATCATTGCGTCAGCGGCGGCAAGGGCATGCCAGTGGTCTGGCGTGCTGATGAGAACTGCGTCAATCGATTTATCCTCCAGCATCTTGCGGTAATCGGAAAAAGCCTCCACCTTCCTGTCTGGCACGGCTTTAACAATCAAATCCTGAGCCGATTTCATGTTGTTTTTATCTACATCGCAAACCGCGACCGCGTTTTTTATAAGCGCCCGTATGTTACTCTTGCCCTGACCGCCAACGCCAATAAATCCAACGCGGATAAATTCGCTCGGATTCTGTCCTGTCTGAGCTTTAGTTTGATTAATGAAGATATTTGGGAGCGCTAAACCCGCGCCAACACCAATCGCGACATTGCGCGAACGGCGCAAAAATTCACGTCTGCTGAGATTCTTGTTTTTCATGGTAATGCATTTTATCTAATTTTATTCCGATTTTGTCAATAATTTCAATTCTTAGACGAGGGGTGAATCTGCAAGATTCATTTGTAACCGTTGGTTGCAACATCAACGACCCGCATCATTCTGTTATTCAACAAGTTTCAATTTCGCAAAATAAATCGCAGTCTTTTCTTCGTGTGTTGAATAATAGCTCACATAAACTATACCATCTTTAAAAGCCATTCCAGGATAACTGGTGTCGCCTTTGCTTGGCAGGTAAACAACAGGCAGGCATTTCTCCAGCGTCATAAACCCAACAACTGTTCGTTGTCCAGGCGCAAAATCTCTGCCAGAATAAACCATGAGATTTTCCGATAAAACAAGGAAATTGGGACCTTGCACAGACTTTCCAGCATTTACAAACTTCCACTCAATATACGGCGGTTTGCTTGTTCCTACGAAGGCTGGACCAGAATTGTTTTCGTTCCTCACAAGAGCAACCATTGTATTATCTGGCAAAAACCTTACTGTCGTTTCGTCCGGATAACATTCTTTTGGAATTTGAGGTGTTATTATTTTTTCATAATTTATTCCATCCTTTGTCCGCCATAATGTAATTGACAAGTTTTCGCTTTTAACCCCTATTGGATAAGAAAAACCGTATCCGTATTCATCCTGCCATGTCACGCGCCAGAGCCAGCTTTTTTCATCAATGGCGATGGGTTGCGGAGGCGTCCAATTAACACCATCTTTTGAGAACGAGACATGCGTTCTTGCCGTCATAAATTTTCGTCTTTGCGTTTTTTCATCGTCATCATACACGGAGCCCCCCATAAGCAACATCAGCCTGCCATCTGGCATTAAACTTATCTTCGGGTCTCGAAGGTCTACTCCTTTTAACGAAATTTGCGCCGCGTCCTCCCAATCTTTTCCATCTTTGCTTTTAATTAGCCTGATCGTTCCGTTACTGCCAGGCACATGCGAACTCCCCTCGCGAAACACACAATACCAAACATCTTTTACCAGGATTAAATCTGTAAAAGCGCTGTGTGGAGCTTTGTCCCATATCCGTTTTACGCTCAAAAGCTCAAGACTGGTTCCAGAAGCCAGAACAATGCTTAAACCGTAAAACGCAGAAATCAAGATTGTTACTGGCAAAGAATGAAACGACTTTATCTTTCTCATTTTTATGAAAATTTCTTTTTCAAAACCAGATTAAAACAATAATTTAGAATTTGTAAATCCCGTTTAACGTCTATTAATAAGTATGAACACACAAAAAAATAACAATCCAGGCTTACCGACTTCCCGTCGAGAATTTTTAATTACCACAGGAAAAGTTGCCGCGGCGAGCGCGCTGGCAGGAATTGCCCTGCCTCATGTCCATGCGGCAGGTTCAGACTTAATTCAGGTTGCGTTGATTGGTTGCGGCGGACGTGGTACGGGCGCGGCTTCCCAGGCGCTTTCGACAAAGGGCGGTCCAATTAAACTTGTAGCAATGGCGGATGTGTTCGAAGACAAATTAAAAAACAGCTACGAAAACCTTTCTCGTCAACACAAAGACCAGGTGGACGTTCCCGCAGACAGACAATTTTTGGGATTCGACGCCTATAAAAAAGCCATGGACTGTCTAAGGCCTGGTGATGTAGCAATCTTTGCCTCGCCCCCAGCCTTCCGCTGGGTCCATTACGCTTATGCGCTTCAAAAAAACCTGCACGTCTTCATGGAAAAACCAATCACTGTGGATGGTCCCACAAGTCGCCGCATGCTTAAACAGGCTGAAGAAGCCGATAAAAAGAACCTAAAGGTTGGCGTCGGCTTGATGGTCAGACACTGCCGCGGAAGACAGGAATTGCTAAAAAGAATCAAGGACGGAGCAATCGGCGATATAATTTTGATGCGCGGCTATCGCATGCAAAGCGGCGGCGGACAAACAGGTCCAAAACCTCCCAACATAAGCGAACTACGATTCCAGGTGCGTCGGTTTCATTCATTCCTCTGGGCAAGTGGTGGAATTTACAGCGACAATTACATCCACCAGATTGACGAATGCTCATGGATTAAAGGCGCCTGGCCTGTGCAAGCGCAGGCTGTCGGCGGCAGGCACTATAAAGGCAACAGCGTAGACCAGAACTTCGATGTTTACGCCGTAGAATACGTCTTTCCCGATGGAACACGGTTTTTCTACGACGGGCGCCACATGTCCGGTTGCCACAATGAATTTGCCAGCTACGCCCACGGTACAAAAGGCTCTGCCGTCATCTCCACTTCCGCCCACACTCCAGGAAGAGTTAGAATCTACAAGAGCCACAATATGACATCGGATAACCTTGTCTGGGCATTCCCTCAACCAGAGCCGAACCCATATCAACTTGAGTGGGACGACCTCATTGACGCAATCCGCAACGATAAACCGTATAACGAACTCCGACGTGGCGTTGAGGCAAGCCTCGTGACTTCAATGGGCAGAATGGCGGCTCATACGGGGCAGGTTGTCACATTCGAACAAATGCTCAATTGCGACCACGAATTTGCACCAGACCTCGACAAACTCACCGAAGACTCTCCAGCACCCCTTATCGTAGACCAAAGCGGCAAATACCCAATACCGATGCCCGGCATCAAGAAAAACAGGGAATATTAAAATTAAGCTAAAGAAACACATCTAAATATTCGCGGCTTTCATGTTATTAACATCAAGCCGATGGATTAGTTATTTAAATTACAATTAAATTGAAAAAACAGGGATTGCTTCTAAATTGAAATACATGAAAATCACCTGGCGCAAGAGAATTTCAACAACGTCTCTATTATTAGCTGTAATCTCCATTCAATTAAACGCCGAAATTTTCAATGTTAAAAACTTCGGCGCCTCAGGAGACGGCAAAACAAGCGATACCGCTGCCATCAACAAAGCCGTTGAAACATGCTCGGCAAAAGGCGGAGGACGGGTGGGGTTTCCTCCTGGAATTTATCTGAGCGGAACAATCAAATTAAAAAACAACACGCACTTGTTTTTTGAAGCAGGCGCCCGTCTGCTCGGCACAACAAACCTGGATGAATATTATCACCCAAATCCGCCTGATTTTATGCCAGAAGCAAAATGGGGGAAATGGCATCGAGGACTCATCGTTGGCGAAAATGTAGAAAATATTTCCATCGGCGGACACGGGGAAATTGACGGCAACAAAGTGTTCGACCCCACCGGCGAAGAACGAATGCGCGGACCTCACACAATAGTATTGGACAACTGCAAAAACGTCTCGATAAAAAACATTAAAATAATTGACTCAGCAAATTATGCGATATTTTTCCTGGTCTGCGACAACGTTGAAATATCAAACATTTCAATCTATGGCGGCTGGGATGGAGTCCACTTTCGTGGCGCCCCACAAAGATACTGCAAAAATGTGCGCATCATAAATTGTCAGATGTTCACTGGCGACGATTCAATTGCCGGCAGATACTGGGAAAATACGCTTATTCACGGGTGCATTTTGAACTCCTCCTGCAACGCAGTGCGAATCATCGGTCCCGTAAAAAAGACCATCGTTCAAAACTGCTTGCTTTATGGTCCGGGTCTATATCCGCATCGGACATCCAGCAGATACAACATGCTTGCCGGGATTAACCTTCAACCCGGGGCGTGGGATACTACTGAAGGACTAACAGATGACGTATTAATCTCGGACATAACAATGCATAATGTTGCAACTCCGTTTCATTTTTCTATGAAAAAAGGCAACTCCTCCAATCGCATTATTGTTAATCGAGTAAGCGCAAGCGGAGTCTACAGAGCAGCGGCTTCTGTGGAAAGTTGGGCAGAAACACCATTTACAAACGTAGTCTTTCGCGACGTATCCATTGAATACGAAGGCGGCGGAGTTTACGACTCATCAAAATTGACTGTTAAATCCCCCGGCGTGGACGCGCGCACACTCCCTGTCTGGGGTTTTTACGCAAGAAATGTGGAAAACCTTACATTCGACAACGTCCGCCTGCGCTGTTCAAAGCCAGACACAAGACCTGTGTTTATGTTTGAAAATATAAACAAATTAAGAGCCGAACAACTCTTTTACGACAGATTCCCGAACACGCAGATTGAAATCCTTGCAACAAACCTGGTGGAAATTATCACAACTGATAAAAATCTCTCCGCCAAATCAAAACAAAATTAATCCGCAGATTTTATGGGAAACGAAAGGTTTGTATCCTGCGCGACTAAAAAATAATGGCCAATAATGGCATCATGCATCCCGAAAAATAAAAGCACGCTTGGCAATCTAAGGTCCTGCCGCCCACCAATCCACACCCGGCTGTGTATATGAGTAAGTCATCTCTGATGGCATCCAGCGCCTGTATGTTTTTGCGTGCATGTCCGCAAAAAGAATATTTACGCATTTGTTATGAACGGGAGAGTCCTCATAAAACAGGGTTTCCTGAGAATAATTGTCGGGGTCGGCGTCTTCATGCGCGAAATTCGGATAATTTGCATCTCCAGACAATATATATTTATCTGGAAGCCTTATTTTTTTAAAATTAACACCGT
>JAOADO010000021.1:0-14091 GCA_026417275.1 Verrucomicrobiia bacterium | reverse complement strand
CAATTCGATACTGAAGGATCTTTTCCTCCATCAGAAGGAGAAAAAATATTATTCCCTTGCCATGCCAATTCTCGAACGAAGAGTTGAGCCTGACATAAGGAAAGTCATAAAAGAAGGCGAAATGTTTGTGCCTCCTGAATACTGAAGCATCGGCTTGGGCCATGGCGGAGGATTATCGCTACTCCATGGGACACTGCCATGCGCTGGCGGCAGAAGTTCGTCATTATCGTCGGCATACATCGTCATTGCCAGCCCCACCTGTTTTAAATTGCTCAGACACTGCGTTGTTACAGCCTTCTCCTTTGCCTTCGAAAGAGCTGGCAACAACATCGAAGCAAGTATTGCAATGCATGCGATTACAACAAGCAACTCAATCAACGTGAACCCATTAGAACAAACAACCTGATTGCTCTTTTCTTTCGGCTGAAAATAAACATCGCTATGGCAACAATTATTTCTCATCCTGATTATTCAGCACTTAATATTTAACTATTTAAATGACGCCACGAATGAAAATTAAATTCATTGAAAATTTTACCGTATGGAGGATAAATAAAACCTGATTTGGTCAATATCGTGCTGTTAAGTCGAAAATTAATAATCCGATGAACATTAAAACGATAGGAATAATAGGCGGCGGAATCGTTGGACTTGCAACCGCCTTGAGACTTCTTGAAAAAAAACGAGAACTGAAAATCTCAATTTTCGAAAAAGAATCAGACGTTGGCATGCACCAGAGCACGCACAATAGTGGAGTTCTGCATGCTGGTCTTTACTATAAACCTGGCTCTGCGAAGGCAATACTCGCCGTCCGCGGAATTAAACAGATGGTAGAATTCTGCAAAAAAGAAAATATCCCGCACGAAATTTGCGGCAAACTCGTTGTTGCCGCCACTGATGAGGAGGTCCCGCGCCTGAAAGAACTTTATGAACGTGGAACCGCTAACGGACTGAGTGGATTAAAATTTCTGGAGTCAAACCAGTTTAGAAAATATGAACCAAACGTCAACGGCGTTGCGGCAGTCCATGTGCCAGAAGAAGGCATCGTTGATTATGCACTTGTTTGCAAACGGTTTTCAGAAAAAATTCGCGATTACGGCGGTTCCATTTACACAAACACAAAAGTTGCCGGGCTCATTTTTAGAAACAACCGCTGGGAAATAAAAACCACTACAGGCGAATACGGAACCGATTTTATCATTAACTGCGCTGGACTCCATTGCGACAGAATTGCCAGACTCGCGGGAGAAAAACCGCAAGTCCGCATAGTCCCATTCCGCGGCGAGTACTACAATATTAAAAAAGAACAAGAGGGCATCGTTAAAAACCTGGTCTATCCCGTTCCAGACCCCAAATTCCCCTTTCTTGGCGTTCATTTTACAAGGATGATACATGGAGGCGTCGAAGCAGGACCAAACGCAGTCCTGGCGTTCTCCCGCGAAGGATACAAATTCCTGGATATCAACCTGATAGACCTCGCTGAATCGCTTGCATTCACAGGACTCTGGAAGTTTTTAACAAAATATCCACAAATGGTGAAACACGAACTCGGAATCTCAATCAGCCGTTCCCTCTTTTGCAAAGCACTACAAAGACTCGTGCCAGAGATAAGAGAAAATGACCTCGTAAAAGGCAGTAGCGGTGTTCGTGCTCAGGCGCTGGACTTTGATGGCAATCTCGTTCAAGATTTCAACATAGTTCGAAAAGATAACGCCCTCCACGTCCTTAATGCACCAAGCCCGGCGGCAACATCTTCCCTTGCAATTGGCGAACACATAGCAGAAATGTTGCCTGTCTGAAGCAACATAACCAGTAAATGTAACCTGCAAAATTAAATTTCTTACAAAGAACACAGAGATTTTTTATACTTATAAAACGCCGCAAAACATTACTAATTTCCGCTTGCTCTGCATCCTTAAGAACCAGTGTTTATGCAATATTCATTTTCTCAACCATTTTTCATCACTGTATTCTTAATGACTTGATGGCGATTACTTATTTTTTTGGTGGTATGCCTCCTGCGCGTCCGCAATCTCGGTTCTCCAGGAGCAGAGTCATTCTAAAAATAACAATCACTCATTATGTGAATCCATCCCCACGAAAATGGATAGACGGTAGCCCTACCATCCTGAATTCATTCAACTAACTTAATCAACATTCACTGACTTATATTGAACTGCGAAACCGCTCTACTGCGGACTATTATTTCTTATTATTTTGAGGCTTTTGCGCAGGCGTCGAAAGCGGCGAATTAGTTTTAAGCGTAATCGTAAGATTTGTAGTCGGCGCCTTTGCGTTTGTTGCTGTTACTGCAGGTTTGTTTGTGGCAAGATTCGCCAGGTTCGTTATAGTAACCGTTTGTTGTTGTTGAACTTTTGGCTTTGCGAGTTCTGGATGCGCTTTTTCCAATAAATGCATTTTGTTCATTGCCTCCTGCGCCCAGCTGGTATAAACATCGGCCTTTATTACATCGTTATAATAATTGTAGGCGATGTCAAACTTGCCCTGTTTTTCCACCAACCGCGCGTAAGCCATTTTTGCTGGAATCAACACGTACGGTTCTGTGGAATGGCGCGTAATCACCTCCTGATATTTGGCGAGCGCTTCCGCTTCTTTGCCCTGCGCTTCCAGCGCGGCGGCAACTCCAAGCACAGCCTGAGGAGCGAATAAATTGTCGGAATATTCCTTTAAAAATTGCTCATAAGTTTTCTGCGCATCCGCGTATTTCCCCTCCTGATAATAGGCAGTGGCGGCAAGGATGAGAGCGCGCGGCGCGGCTTCTGTGCCTTTGTAACGTTCAGCGATTTCAATATACTTTGAAGGAGGATGCGCATTAGCGAGCGGTTGCCCGAGTGGCGGTCTTAAAGCCGCAAGGGCGGCGCTTGCCTCCTCCTCACGAGCGCGTTTTGCGTGAATAATCACTACTGCACCAATCCATACCGCTATAAGAACCACTGCCGCAATCAACAGTTTCTTCTTATTAACTTCAAACCATGCAAGGAAATCCAACCACAGACTGGATTCCTCTGCAATCGGCGCCGGCATTTTCTCTTTCTCAACCATAACAATAGCTAAAAAAATTTAGTTCTACTTAAGACCAAGAATATTCGCTTTACTTTTAATAAAAGGCAAGAAAGAAAAAAATTTTCTTGCGCGGTAAAATAAAATTAAGTAAATTTTCGCCGTTTTTGTAACCGCAAAAAAAATTTGCGTAATAAAAAAAGATGAGTTAATATAAAAACACCATGCTTTTAAAAGCATGGTGTGAGAGAAAGGCTGGGTTGGTAGCTCAGCGGTAGAGCAGCGGCCTTTTAAGCCGTTGGTCCAGGGTTCGATCCCCTGCCAACCCACCATGTGGATTTTCTGTGCGTTAGGCAGGCTTAAAAAACGCTCAAAACTGGCGCTGGATTTTCAGCGACCCTATCGTCTAGCGGTCTAGGACACCGCCCTTTCACGGCGGTAACACGGGTTCGAGTCCCGTTAGGGTCGCCATTTTGTTTTTACGTCTTTTTTTTAGCAAACTACACACAAGAGGAATCCTCCGTCATAGAACCCTCGGAAGCAAATATTTCTCTAAAATCCATTGCGAAATTTTGCGTTTGACGATACTCAGAAATTTTGTGCAGGATTTTTTTACCTTCGCTGGGACTTGGTTTGCTGATTATTTTTCGTCGTAAAACGATTCCTCTTTAGTTGCCGAAAATTGAGAAACCTATTCCCGGGAAAATTCTATTATACTTTCGAAAGAATAAACTACTGCCACTTAATCAAAAAAAACGTAAATCCTACTTTTTGGTCTTCTTGCGAACGGCGGTTGTTTTCTTTTTTGCAGGTTGTGTGGTGTTTGATTTTACCTCTGAAGACTGTTGAGATTTTTTTGAGAGTTCTGGTTGAACATCTGTTCTTTCCGTTTTGCATTCAACTAATTCGGAATTAGCCCGTTGTTTCAATTTTTCCAGCGCTTCAGCCTGACGAATCCTGATTAATTGTGTTCTGGCTTCATGCCAGTGGCGTTCCGCGCATCCTTCTGGACGTCCCTCGCTCAGCCAGATGTAGTATGCCGCTGTGGCAATCTCCTCATGGGTTGGGGGAAGGACTTCAACCTTCTCAAACATTTCTGGCGAAAATCGTTCTTCCATGTTCACATTCATTTTCTCCTTATTGACTAACAGATTCATAACAACAACTGAAAATAACACAAAATGAAGCGGTTAGCAAATTATGACGGGGAGTAAAAACACTCAATTCTCTTATATAACCAAACAATTTGTCTGGTTTAGATATTTTATAAGTTATCGCGAGCAGGTATTTTATTTAAGCAAAGCATCAATTGTTTATAAATCATAACGTCCACGGCGGACGCATGGGACGGGCAATCATCTTATTGGCTTCATCATCCCCCACAAATCTCTCATTTGCCGGGTCCCATTTCAGCGGTCTACCAAGATAAGTGGCAATGTTGCCAATATGAGCCACAGTGATTGAACGACACGCAATCTCGGCATCGCTCGCTGGACGAGTACGATATTTTACACTGTTTAGAAAGTCGGTGTGATGATTAGTGCTGTAATGCAGGTGAATTTCATCCGGTTTTATCTTAACCTGCATTAAAGACGGCGGGTCGGTTTCAAATACTTCTCGGCTGACTTTGACAACCCCTTTTGTTCCAATGAACATAATGCCTTTGCTCATCCCAGAAATCGATTTCCGCTCGACAGTGACTCCATTTGCGTAGCGATAGGTAAGATATTTGACGTCTTTTCCGTCTGGAGGAATAACTTCTACAGGACCGCTCTCATCCATTCCCAATCCCCACTGGACAATATCGAAGACGTGCGCCCCCCAGTTTGTCATGTCTCCACCCGAGTAATCGAAATATGCCATCCAGCCACCGACAATGCGAGAGTTGTAGGGTCTCCACGGCGCAGGTCCAAGCCAGAGGTCCCAATCCAGCCAATCAGGAACTGGTTCTCCTGGCAAATCGCAATGAACCGCTCCGCCAGAGACATCTGCCACAACTTGCTTAACTTCTCCAATATAACCATTCCTTACAAGTTCACACGCAAAGCGGAAATTATTCATCGAGCGTTGTTGTGTGCCAATCTGAAAAATTACGCCATATTCCTTCACCGTGTTAGCCAGAACGCGCGCTTCGTGAATCGTCAGTGAAACTGGTTTTTCGCAATAGATATCTTTCCCGGCCCTTGCCGCACAAACGCTTACATATGGATGCCAGCGTTCGCCTGTGGCAACCAGCACAGCGTCAATATCTTTCCGCGCAACTATTTCTCTAAAATCCTTATATGCCGCGCAATCTTGGTTCCCATAACGCTGGTTCACAATGTTTTTTGCGCGTTCAACATTGTTCCTATTCGCGTCGCAAACTGCTATAACACGCACAGACGGTTGCGCAATGAAACCTCCTTCGGGAGACCATATTCCCCCAGCCATCTGCCGCGTTCCCTGACCGCCAACGCCTATGCACCCCATATAAATCCTGTTGTTCGGAGACACAGAACCATCCAGACCAAGAACGGAAGACTTCACAATTTGCGGAACGCTGAAGGCTAAACCAATGGTCTTTAAAAAATTCCTGCGGCTTTGCATAAATAATTTACTATATAAAATTGTTTTGATTTATTTTAGTATTTTTAATAAAATTATGAAATAATGCAACCACAACCCGAAAAAAATATACCTGACCGGTGCTTACAGGACATTTTTTGTGAACGTTTCAACTGTCGAGCCGAAGAGTTCGAAAAACGACTCTTCTGGATGTGCGTTAGACCCAATGTCATTTTTCTGGCGCGCATGATGTGGGTTCTAAACAGAAAAATGTTCTACGGGGACCTTGAGATGTTGCGCCAACTCGGCAGGACAACAAATACTCGAGAGTTAAGATATGAGCTCGAGAGTTTCAGACACTACCATCCGCCGAGAGGTTTCCTGCGTCGCGACTTAAAAGTGCGGGTCTCCGGGCGAAGACTGCTTAAAATCGCTTCAAGGTTATTCGGAATAGAGGCGACAAGAAAGGCACGCAGTCTAACAATTACAACACCAACGCTTAATATGCCCGGTTCGAACTCCGCAACAAAACCCGCAGAAACAACCACTGCTCCCACTTCAAATCAGACTTCTCCAGGGGTTGAAACCACCGCCACACAAAAAAACATTTAACAGTAAATAAAATTTAAGACATTCTCTAAATATGGTTATTCAGCATAACTAACTTCGTACCAGAGTGTTTCCCATCTTGCCCCTATTGTAAATTGATATCTGTTTTGTCCAATTTCTGCCACAGTTAATTGCTCTTTTCTGTTTCCTTTTTCATCAAGGGCAAAAACCTGCGGTTTGCTTTTTGAATTCACAACAGATATTTTTGCCGATATTCCCTCTACCAGAGAAGGGGCTTCGCCCCAGTTTCTTCCAACGCTGGATTTTTCAGCATTTTTCCATTTCATATTTGTGTTCTGAGCATAACCTGTCGCCGTCAAAATCCAGCGCGTCGGTTTTTCCGATTCCTTATTCATCAAAGTAAGCGTTATTGCAGACCATCCATCCTGCAAATTTTGTTCGGGCTCGACGGTAAACCTCCCAAGTTCAAATCGTTTTCCGCCTCCGTAACCAATCACGGCTTTCGATTTTTCCGAATTCACCACAACAACACCTTTCTGCGGATTTGTTAAATCCCACACCAACTCGCCTGTGTCTGAAACAAACCGATTTGTGTTGATTCTTATTTTTTCAGGTTCCACCGCAGACAATGGTGCTTTAACACCCTCCGTTAAAAGAGCAACGCGGTGAACAAGAGCCGCCTCAGATTGAATCCCGACATTGCCACCATCCACTAATCTCCACGATTGCGCCTTGCGGAGCATGTTTATTTCTTTATCCACAGGCAGTTTTGCCGCAACAACGGTGTTTGCTGGTTTAACATCGCCGCGTAAAAACATGGCAGACGCCGGTGCAACAGTGACCATCTTTGTTGGGTGCTGGTCGACATCAAAAAAACCAAGAATCTTCCTTGCATCCCAGCCGCCAGAGCGAGTGTGTGCGTATGAATAAACATAAATCGCATCCCAATCCTGAAGCGAAGCATAGGCAGACAAAAGCAAAAAACCCTCGCTTGAATATGTATTCGGCGCGGGATGGTTATATTCTGTGCACGCGTGCGGTTTGCCATAAACGCGTTTTAAAGCTAAGCCAGGGAGTGTTCCGCCCTTTGCATTGACCATTGTGCGATTATCAACAAACCAATCTTCAGAATCCCACGGACGGCGCGGAAAACGCGGATGTTGCCAGTATGCATGCGTGTCAACCCAATCCATTTTAGCCATCAATCCTGGAGGCGCGCATCCCGCAATGGTCCCCGTAACAAGCGCCTTTATTTTCAGTTCGTTCTTCAAAAACTTATAGATGCCCTGCCAGTAGTTGTCCTCTGTTTCATAGAGAAAATGCATCCAGTCCAGTTGAGCGGTTTCAGTCCGCTTTGCGGAACCGGACTTAGTAAAATATGGAATGGACATCTTTTCCAGACTCTCGGTTTCTGCAACTCCATAAATGCCCCCTGGCTTCAGCGAAATATTTGCAAAACAAATTTTTGAACCTGCTGAACCAAAATTGCTGAAGTTAATTCGCGATTGATTGTCCGTCATTGAAGCAATGAATGAAAACTCGTATTCAGCCCAGTTTGTTCCGATTCTTGCGTTTGCGCTCAACCCCATGTTCTGCCATGGGTCGTGCGCCTGAGAAGCGCTGATGGATATCTGGCGCGGAGAATCCGCTTTTGCCCAGAATCTAATCGTATACGGTTTACCATCCTCAAACGACAACCTGCTTTGATTCAACTGGATGTGCCATGACTCGGTTCCGACGGAGCCAACCTGAATTTCAAGCGCGTTAACAGTGCCAGATTTTAACCTGTTCTTCAATGCGGCATCCTCATACACCTTCCACGAAGCCTTCGCGGTTGAATGTTGTTCAATGTTCCACCCATCAAGTGCTTTTTCAAAATTCTCATTCCTCAACATTTCAGCTCCAAGCGGTATCGCCGCCTTGTTCCACGCCTCCTTTAGTTTAGCATCGGTTGAATACCTGGTTTTTAACCATTTGTTCCATTTAACGGTCAATTCATTTATAAAAACACCTGGCAATGAATCCACGTCTCCCCCGAGCCAAGAGTGAATCAATCCCTGTTCATTATTTATTTCAACAAATGCAAGGGCTGGCTCCTCATTATAAGGAATGCCTGAAAACTGATTTTTCCGTGTAAGCAGTTTTCTGGCATAATCTTTTTGAAGTTCCATATGTTTTTCATTGAAAAAACCCACAATATGGCGCTCCTTCCAATCGAGTTTTTCAATCTCGGCTGGCAATCCATCGGCGGCATTAAACGGTCGTCCGACTAATAAATTAAAGTTTGCGTAAATACCTCGCTTTTTCAATTCATTGAAGAAAAAGTCGAGCCGCTCGAGAGCTTCGGGGGAAAGTTCTCCGCTGGTTTTTACCCTTCCATCTCGAATTCCATTAGGCCAGGCACCAGTGTCCATGTGATGAAATCGGACAACATTGACTCCAAATTTCGCCAACCTGCCAGCGACTCCTGGGGCATCCTTTATTTCCGGCATTCCTCCTGAGAAACTCAGATTTACTCCAAAAAATCTGATGCGTTCTTTTCCCGCATAGAAGTGACCATCCTTTCCAATCGCTATAAATCCATCCCTGCCAGCCGGTTTTTTAAGCAAAAAAGAAAAGTCCGTTGATGACCCGGAATCATCGTTCCACGGCAGGACAAACGGGAATAAATTTTCTTCAAGATTTGCGGGCGAAACAGCCGATTGTGCCAAAGTTCTGGCTGATGAAACCAAACCGATAAGAATCCACAACATGACTTTAATAGATTTCATGAAGAAAATTCTTAACGGTCTTAAGCAAACATGCAAGCCTGCGTTTAATAAATTCGGAGTTCCTTAGAAACTTTTCGCTCAAAAACCCGACAGACTCAGGATTTTTTGGGTTTCAATTGTCGTAAATATTTATCAATCGCGCGGGCGCTATTTTTTCCGTCGCCCATCGCAAGGATGACAGTGGCGGCGCCGCGGATAATATCTCCGCCGGCAAAAACCCCCGGTAGATTCGTCATACCGTCAGCGTTTACTTCGATGTAACCTTTTTTATTAACCTTGAGTTCCGGACATGTTGAGGTTAGAAGCGGATTTGCCCTCGTGCCAATTGCCACAACCACCGCATCACATTCGAAGATAAATTCCGAACCGGGTATCGGCACAGGACTGCGTCTGCCAGAAGCGTCCGGCTCTCCCAGCTGCATTCGCTGGCATCGTATCCCCTTAACCCAGTTGTTTTCATCTCCAATTATCTCCAGCGGAGCCGCAAGAAATTCAAACTTAATTCCTTCTTCCTCAGCATGGTGTACCTCCTCCACGCGCGCCGGCATTTCCGCCTTTGTTCTGCGATAAATTATCACAGACTCTTCGGCACCCATTCGTTTCGCCGTCCGAGCGGCGTCCATCGCCACATTTCCGCCGCCTATTACAGCAATTTTTTTTGCTTTGAGCACTGGCGTGGGAGCCTTTGGAAATTCGTACGCTCGCATAAGATTGACGCGCGTTAAGTATTCATTTGCGGAATAAACACCTTTCAAGTTCTCCCCGGGTATATTCAAAAACAACGGTAATCCCGCGCCAATCCCGATAAACACAGCGTCAAACCTTTCCCGCAGTTCGCCAAGAGTATAAGTCCGCCCTATTACAGCATTGCATTCTATTTTAACGCCTAGCGACTTTAAACGATCAATTTCCTCGCGAACAATCTTCTTTGGCAGTCTGAATTCCGGAATTCCATACACAAGAACGCCTCCAGGAAAATGCAACGCTTCATAAATTGTAACATCGTGACCCATTTTTGCCAGCTCGCCGGCGGCAGTCAATCCAGCCGGACCAGACCCCACCACGGCAACTCTATAGCCGGTCGGCTCGGCTTTAGCTATGGAAGTCTTGTCTGAATTGTTGTAATACCAATCGGCAATAAATCTTTCCAAGTAACCAATCGCCACAGGAGCACCTTTCAAGCCGCGAACGCAAACACATTCACACTGGGTCTCCTGCGGACACACCCTGCCTGTAACCGCAGGCAAAGCGTTATCAGAAAGCATACTTTCTGCTGCTTCGGCAAACCTGCCTTCGGAAATCAAGGTAATAAATTTGGGTATATTTACCATTACCGGGCACCCAGGAATGCATTTTGCCTCCTTGCATTGCAGACATCTTTGAGCCTCAAGAATCGCAAGCTGTTCAGTAAAACCAAGATTAACTTCGTTGAAATTCCTGTTTCTTTCCGAAGGCTCCTGCTCCGGCATCTTTTGTCGGCTAATAGAAAGTCTCTCTTTCGCCGTAATTTTTTTAATTTCTCCCACGCCCATATAAAGTGAAAATGATTAATGTTTGCTTAATCCAATCCTGCACTCATGTTCGTAATATTTCAAAGCCTCTTGCTCGTACGCACGATACGTGCTCAACCTATCCATTAGAAGTTTGAAATCCACAAGATGCCCATCAAACTCTGGACCATCCACGCAGGCAAATTTACTTTCTCCGCCTATGCTTACACGGCAACCTCCGCACATCCCTGTGCCATCTACCATTACAGGATTCAGAGAAACTATTGTCTTTACGTTAAGCGCGCGGGTAATATCAACCACGGCTTTCATCATTGGCACAGGTCCAACAGCATAAACAATGTCCACATTCCCATTCTTTAAAACATCTCTGGCGGCTTCAGTAACAAAACCTTTTCTTCCATAACTGCCGTCGTCAGTACAAACTATTACCTCTCCAACCCGGGCTAATTCTTCTTCAAAAATAACCCATTCCTTTGAACGACCACCAATTATGCTGATAACTTTCACCCCATTATTCTTCAAAGCGCACGCGATTGGGTGAACAACGGCTGTACCAACACCGCCCCCTACGCACAGCGCCGTTCCAGATTCAATCAACTCCGTCGGTTTCCCAAGCGGTCCGGCAATATCGCGAATCACTTCTCCAGGATTCATCGAAACAAGTTCTATTGTAGAGCGTCCAACAGCCTGAATCACAAGCGTTATTGAACCTTCGTGTGGATTCGCGTCCGCTATCGTCAGCGGAATCCGTTCGGATTCCTCCCGAGCATGAACTATGACAAATTGTCCAGCCCTCCGTATTTCAGCAATTCTCGGTGCCTCAACGTCAAGACGGGTAACATTCGGGCTCAGTTGCTTCTTTCTTAAAATTACATGCATTTTAAGCCTATAATTCTTAATAAAAATTAGTAAAATTAGTAAACTAAAAAATTAATAGAATTTAATTTAAAAAAAACAATTTGCAACTCAGCTCTTTAAGAATTGTGAGAACCATTTTTATACAACTGCGCCGTCTATTATCGAAATCTTTGCTTTTAAACAAACGCTTGTCCCGATAGGTCTTATAAATTATCCATCCAGAAACAATTAAAATCACTCCTTGCCGTTGTCCCCAATCAATCCAGCGAATTTTAGTTGTTCAAAACTTTCTTCTATTGTGGCGGCGTTCTGGATTTTTATCAGCGTAGCATAAAGACCGCCGCTTTCGATAAGTTCTTGATGAGAACCGCGCTCGATGATGCGTCCGTTGCGCAGGACGATTATCTGGTCTGCATGCCGAATTGTGCTTAATCTATGAGCAATGACAAAACAGGTTCGATTTTTCATCAGCCGTTGCAAGGCTTCCTGAATAAGTTTCTCCGTGGCGGTGTCCACGCTCGCGGTGGCTTCATCTAAAATAAGAATAGGTGCGTTTTTAAGCAAGGCGCGGGCAATGCTAACTCGCTGTTTTTCTCCAACACTCAATCTTATTCCACGCTCTCCAACATAAGTATCGTATCCGCGTGGAAGGTTTTCGATAAAATAGTGGCAATTTGCCGAAACAGAGGCGTTGATTAACTCTGCCTCAGTTGCATCTGGTTTCCCATACAGGATATTTTCTCTGATAGTACCATTGAAAAGAAAGGGCTCCTGGCTAACGAAACTGATTTTTGAGCGCAGTTCATTGAGTTGAATGGTAGAAATATCCATGCCCTCAATCATTATCCTGCCTTGCGTTGGCTCATAGAACGCCGGGAGCAAGTTTGCCAGCGTGGATTTTCCTGAACCCGTCGGTCCAACAAGCGCCACAACCTCGCCTGCTTTTGCACATATATTAATATTTTCCAAAGCCACACGACCGTTCGGATAGATAAAACCCACATTTTCGTAAATTACTTCGCCCCTGACCGTCGATGTGAACCGCGCTGTTCTTGACGAATTTTCGGCTTCAATCTTTGCGTCCATGATGTCGAAAATTCTCTCGCCTGCCGCGCGCGCCGCCTGGAGCATCTGGTTTAACCCGTGGAGGCGTCCTATTGGTTCGTAAAACAGGTTCAGGTAAAGCAGAAAACCCATTAATTCACCGAGCGTCATCTGATTTGCAAGAACCTGTTTACCACCAAAGTAGAGGACAAAAACAACGCCAATCGCGCCAAAGAAATTCATCAGCGGGGAATAGAACGCCCATGCATACATGATTTTCAGAGAGGCGTTGCGGAGGTCAGACGCCTTGCGAGCGAACCGATCATCTTCGTAATCCTCGCGCGCAAAGGCTTTGATTTGCCTGATGCCCTGCAGGTCGTCCATCAAAAGCGCGTTCAATGCGCTGGATGCTTCCCTGTGAGCGCGATAACGTTTGTGCGCTGTGAATGTGTACAGAAGCGCCCCAGCGGTGAGGAGCGGAATAGGAATCATGGCAATTGCCGCAAGAACGGGATTCATCCAGAACAAAATGACCGTTACACCAACAATGCTTACAAGGACGACCGCACCTTGCTCCACTCCGTCAATGAGGAGTCGTTCAACAGCAGTTACATCCTCCATGACACGCGTCATAAGGTCTCCGCTGGCGCGCTGGTCAAAATAACAGACCGGCAATCTCTGCAGACGCGCAAATAACTGACGGCGAATGTCGAATATTACGTTTTGTTCAAGTGTATTGTTAATTTTAATTCGCAGGTGATTGAAGAGGTCGCGCAACAGGAAAGCAAGGACAAGCAACACCATGGAAGAAAGCAATAATTCCTGCCTTTGCTTCCCAATGACCTCGTCAATCAACAGGTGGGTCAACCGCGGATATGCGAATGAAAAAGCGAGCGAAAGCAGGGCGCAAGCAACTGTTCCAATTGCCATCCATTTATACGGAGAAAGATAGCGCGCAATCCGCTTCTGGATTTCAATCGTTGAACGCGGTTTGGCTTTAAATGATTCCTCGACTGTCAGGTCGCTGTGATGATGAATACCATGATGCATTTGAGATTAAGCCTTATATTTCCACCTGTTCAATCTTAACGCGTTGCCTATAACAACTACGTCTGAACCCCCCATTGCCGCGGCGCAAACAATCGGGCTTAAAAATCCGAGCGCCGCAAGCGGGACAGCCGCGGCGTTGTAAAAGAACGCCCAGAACAGGTTCTGTTTTATAGTTCTCAAAGTCGCCTGCGCAAGTCTTAAAGCCTCCGGAATAGCGTGGACATCAGAGTTGAGCAATATTACGTCTGCCGCTTCGCGGGCAATGTCACTGGCGCGGCTGACAGCAATTCCAAGGTTGGATACTTCAAGCGCCGGGGCGTCGTTGATGCCGTCGCCGGCAAACGCAACCCGTTCCCCGTTTGCCTGTAATGACCTGATAATCTCCGCTTTTTTGTCCGGCGTGATTTCAGAAAACACGCGTTCCGGTTTAATTCCGATTTTTTCCGCAATTCGTTGCGCTGAATTCCGATTGTCTCCTGTTACCATGTAAACCTTGAGTCCATTTCTTTCGAGGTCGGCTATTACATCGCGGATTCCATCCTTCATAGTATCTTCAAGGATGAAATAAGCAACAAGTTCATCATTTTTTGCAAAACCAACGACAATGCCGCCATTTTCAACGCTCTTTTTGACGTTGTCCGTTATTTTGATATCACAGGAGCCCAGCCATTGTAATGAACCAAGCCGATAAACAGTTTTGCCACCATTCTGTTCATCTACAG
>JAOADO010000020.1 GCA_026417275.1 Verrucomicrobiia bacterium | reverse complement strand
GTTATCAAGCTCTCTTCACTTAACAATCCTTCCGTTAACACAATCGTATCTGGTAATATTTCAAGATTCGGAACAACCTGCGCCCGCACGGGAATCTTCGCCCTCGGAACCCTTGCGCTGGATGTATTTATAAAAAGGGATAAGTCGAATGTCTCCCTTTTCCCTGCCTCCGGACTGTGAAAAACAATCTCCGCTTCGTGATAATTATTTACCTTTGCCCTGTTTGTATTCCCTTTTATTATAACTTCAAACGGTCCGTGCCATTCCTGCGTAGACATCAAATAAAAATTTGTCAACGCCTTCGGTACAAATACAACCTTTTTTACTGATATTTGTCCGGGATATAATATCCCAAAATCTACAACTCGCGGTTCAAAATAATAATCCTCAATTATATTCATCTTCACCAAACCACGTCGTATTATATACATATTCTTCCACTTCAACCCCGCTTCTATCGCTAAATCCGCCCTCCCGCTCATCGAACCAGTGTAATAATCAACCGGAATTTCTAACTCTTTGCCCGCAGGCACAGTCAGCCCCACAACGTTGTTCGACGTCATCGTGCATGGACAAACCTTATGAAACGCCGCTATATACACGTCGTTTGAACTCTTGTTCACAAGTCTGAATGTAAAATCAATTCTCTGGGCTTGAAGAACATCGCCGTATTCAAAATACTCAGGTTCAAAATAGATTAACTGACTTTCTGCATTGGTGCTGGAAGTCTCATTTGAAATCATCCTTTGTTGATATTGTTCCGGCTTTTTAAGAAGAGCAAACAATGTAAATACTATCAAAAACCCTATCAATAAACCTACCACAGTTTCTTTGCTTGCCAGATGCTTAAATTTCCCCCACCCGTCCATAACACAAAATCTCAAAAATTTAATCAGCCTGATTGAATAACGCCGGGGGTAAAAACTTTTTCCTTTTAAAATGGAAACTCCACTCATTCAGTTTGGGTTTTAGGTTCATACTTCAAATATATCAAAAAAAAACATGTCAACAGTCTTTTTTAAAGAAAATTATACAAAGATGCTTTATTAATAAGAAGTACTGATATTAACCACCCATGATTTTTGTGCTTAAATCAGGAAAAATCTATTTTCTGAGCGAAAGTTAGACACAACAAAATCAATACGTATAACGTGTTTATTTCACCAATAAACAACACCCATGTTGTCCAGACAATAAACGTTTCTTGCATCTGATAAATTGCTTTCCGCTGTGAAGCAAAAAATATATCTCCTCCACGCCGGTGTGGGAAGGGGTACCATTTCCGAACAGACAGACTCCAATTCAACCACGAAATCCGACCTTAAAAATTTCGCTAATAATTGAGATATAGAATCTCCAGGGTAAATTCCCGATGCGCTTGCAGAGTTTACAGCACAGTTATTGGAGGCAACGGTTTTCGAACAATTTGAAGATGACAACGTCTACAAAGGTCAAACTTATATTCTACATAAACATCCTGCATTAATTCTTCTTCTGTCATTGCCGATGCTTCCTCGATAAGACGGTCAATTTCCGCAAGATGGTCTTTCAGAAGGTCCTCCATATTTATTTCAATTGGATGGTCTACAGCCGCATACATTTCCATCCTCAATACATAGCGGGTTTNGCCTTTAAAGATTGGCATTCCGCATCTGTCGCAAAAATGTGTAACCATAAACAGTCAGCAATAATATAATCATTCTTGTTGGAATTTGAAACAAGCAAAGACTTCCCGATTTTGTCCCGGATGCAGAATTAATTTAGGTAATGCATGATGATATTAATAAAATGTTCAGCATAACTTGCTTGTTTTGCTGTCAGGAACTAACTCATCAATGCCCCGGAGTTACAATCAACACCTGTTCAAGCGTAGAAATTCCATGTCTGACCTTATCCAGTGCAACCATGCGAAGGGTTTTCATTCCTTGCTCAATGGCGACTTTGCCTATTTCCATAGAACCTGCGCGTTTAATGACTAATTTTCGTATCTCATCTGTGACTGTCATTATTTCGATTATTGCGACACGTCCAGCGTAACCCGTATTTTTGCATCTTTCGCATCCTCTGCCTTTAAACAATTGGACGCCATTGAATATTTTCGGGTCAATGTTAAGGTCTTCGAACATCTTTGATGGATACGACACTGGTTCTTTGCATGCTGTGCAAGTTCGCCGCATCAATCGTTGTGCGCATGAAAGAATTACAGAAGATGAGATTAAGAATGGCGCAATTCCCATGTCGTCCAGTCGAGCAATTGCTCCTGGGGCGTCATTGCAGTGCATTGTGCTTAAAACCTGATGTCCGGTGAGCGCGGCTTCAACGGCAATTTCGGCAGTTTCTTCGTCCCGAATCTCACCAATCATGATTATGTCCGGGTCCTGCCGCAATATGGCACGCAATGCTGATGCAAAAGTTAATCCAATTTCCTTCCGAACCGGAACCTGATTAATTCCCGGAATCTGGAATTCTACCGGGTCTTCGACTGTGATGATATTGTATTCAGGATTATTGAGTTCATTCAACGCCGAGTAAAGAGTTGTTGTTTTGCCTGAGCCGGTTGGTCCGGTAACAAGTATCAAACCGTGCGGGGCATCAATAGCGGCTTTGAATCGTTTAAAACTGTCCGTATCCATCCCCAACTGGTCAAGACTTGCGGAGAGATTGGACTTATCAAGGACGCGCAATACACACTTTTCTCCGTGAACTGTTGGCAAGAAAGAAACACGCAAATCGATATCTCTGCCGCCCACCTTTACTCTCATTCTGCCATCTTGAGGCAAGCGGCGTTCTGCAATATCGAGATTTGCCATGATTTTTATTCGCGAAGTAAGAGCAATTTGCATGCTTTTTGGCGGCGGCGGCATATCAATAAGAACACCGTCAATTCTGTATCGCAAACGCATGGTTTTTTCAAATGGCTCAATATGAATATCACTTGCGCGGTCGCGAATTGCCTGCACGAGAATAAGATTAGCGAGTTTTATTACTGGGGCTTCCTCTCCAGAAGCAATTAATTGGTCAAGATTAACTTCTTCCTGAACAGGCTTTTCAATTTCAATATCTTCTGTAGGTTCTTCTTTTTCCTCCTGGGCTTTGCGGTCTGCCTCCTCCATTATCTGGGACATTGATGCAATCTGCCCGCTTTCAAGATTATTTATTTTATCAATGATTGCTTTTTCAGGCGCAATCATGGGCTGGATATCCAATTTTGTGATTCTTTTTATATCATCCAGCGCGATAACATTTAGCGGGTCAGCCATCGCAAGATAAAGTTTGTTTCCAATCCGCGAAACCGGAACCACCTTGTGATTCATTGCCGTTTCCTTCGGCAAAATAGTAGCAACATCGTGGGGAATCACTATTCGATTCAAGTTAACAGGCGGCGTTCCAAGAACACGCCCCATTGAAACAGTAAGGTCAATTTCATTGACCAACCCTTTTTCAATGACAAGATTAAGAAATCTTTTATTCTCTTTTTTTTGCAACAATATAAGCTCTTCGACCTGCGATTGAGTTAGCAAGCCGTCTTCCACCATTGCCTCGGCGATTCTTTCGCCAAATGATTTTACCTGTGCCATAACAACATTAGAGGCGATAGATTTTGCGAATTTGTTTCATCAAATCTTGTGGCGGAGATATATACCACAAAATTCGATAGTTCGTTGCCGATTTTAACTCGTCAAAAGCCTGCTTATTAAAAGGATTAACGGTGCCAACCATTACCGTTTTACTCATTCTGTCGAATGGCAAAACACACCATCTCATGCAAATTTCCTTCGGGAAAGACCTCGCAAGTTCAATATCAATATCATACTTATCAAGCGGAATAAAACCAAACCTGGTCTTTTCACACAGAAATTTTAAAGTTTTTTCTATGGGTGCAATATTCCGCTCATTAAGAATATGCAAAAAAGGCTCTATTATTTTTTGCGGTGGATACCTTAAATCTACGCTGGGCCAATACAACTCAAAATCTGTGGGAGAGATTAATTTTGAATCAACAAAAACCTTGTACATCTCCGATTTCCCATCGTCTAACTCAAAGACATTTTTGTCTTTAATCGCTTCTGCCTCTCTTCCTGTTGATTCCTGAAGAGACGCGGTTGGCAACTGCCCAAAACTTGAAGTCGCGCGGCGTTCAATCTCCGCAAGCGCTTTCTTTACATCGGGGTCATCCGGATATCTTTGTAAAATTGTCTCATATTCAAGAATCGCAGATGAAAGCTGTCCCAGTTTTATATAAGATTCCGCAATTCTCTTCGAGGCGTGAAGGGCTTCATTTTCCTTGCCAAGTTTTGAATACGCTTCCTTTAAAATTTCCCAGGACTGAAAATCATCGGGCTGGGACTGCACGATGACCTCGAACATCTCGACGGTTGTTCGCAATTGCGCCTCTTCCTCCGATGTCAATACTGCAGGCATGATACAACTATTATTTCATCTGTTTTTTTTACAATCTAACTTCATACTAACCACTTATTCAGTCCAATTATAAATTAACTCAAACACTTTCATATAAAAATCAACCATGATTTTACTGAAATAACCATACAATTCCAACACCAATTGCAACCACCGAAAGCGTGCTCATTGAAAACTTATAAAATTTTAGCGTTGCATTGGCATACTTTCTCGAAAGCTCACCAATAACACTTGAAAATATGATCATTGAGCAAATCGTTCCTATGCCATAAGCCATCAGATAAGCAACCGCGTGCGTATGACTTGGAAACGCCAGGGCCGGCAAAACACCCAAAAAATGCGAACTGCCGGCAAGTCCATGAATTGTGCCAATCGCAAATGCTGTATGTGTATGAATATGCGGCTTTTCCTCGTGTTTTTCCCTGTCTAAATGAATATGGAAATGAGAATGCGTGGTTTCTTCGTGGTCGTGGGGATGTTCGTGCACATGCGCAGAATATGCCCGTTTTAACCCCCATAGACCAATCCCGATAAGCACAATGCCGACAAACCTTTCCGCCCATCCCGAAAGTAAATCTATCGGAAGAATGCCGCGCAATAAAACAGATAAAAGACCTATTACAATAACTCCGCTGGCGTGCCCAAACCCCCACTTTAAACCAACCCTCCATGCTCCGCTTTTAGAATCCAGCGCCAGGGGCGCCACTGCGGCAAGATGATCCGGACCCGACACCACATGCACTGTTCCGGCAAGCAAACCACTTAATCCAGCTAAAATCATTAGGTCCCTTTTATTTTAAAATTCAATTTTTTATGAATCATAACAGGACCCGTCCAATAAGTAAAGTTTTCATTTTAAAACCTCTTCATTAATAATAACCTAACATTTTGCCGATGCTCCGCGTTAAAAAAGAAAGCGTCCATGCCAGCGCACCGAGATAAAACCATTGAAACACAGTCCACTTCCATGAATTTGTTTCTCTGCGGACAACTACAACCGTCGAAGCACATTGCAAAGCGCAAATATAAAAAATAATAAGTGTTATTCCAGTAAGCGGAGTAAAAAGTTTTGTCCCATCTCCCCTTTTTTGCTCTTTAAAAGCATTTGCCACAGAAACTGCGCTGGTCTCCTCTTTATCTGAACCAACATTATATATCACAGCCATGGTGCTTACAAATGTTTCCCTTGCGGCAAAACTGGAAACAATTCCTATCCCGATTTTCCAATCAAACCCAAGCGGCGCTATGACCGGTTCAATCGCCTTGCCAAGCATGCCAGCAAAACTTTTACTGAGCCTTTCTATAGACTCTTCTTTATCAATCTCCGCCAATTCCCTCTTTGCTTTTTCCACACCCTCCTTATCAATCGTTGAAGTTTCCACCATATTTGTCCGTAATTGCTCAATCGTCTCCATCATCAAATTGGTTCCATAATATTTTTTTATAGTCTCGGTGCGTCTAACCGCGTATTCTTTTTCGACATCCCCTTTAGGATAAGACATCAAAAACCATAAAACAATATTGATAGCCAGAATTATGGTGCCAGCCTGTTTTAGAAAAATTATTGACCTGTCCCACATGTGATGCATTGTCGTCCACACCGCTGGCTTTTTATAAGGCGGCAACTCCATCAATAACATCGGTATATCGCCTTTTAAAATCGTCTTCTTAAAAATAAAAGCCATCATTAGGGCAAGAATAATTCCCAACAAATAAGCCCCCATCAACACAAGCCCCTGCAAACGAAAAAAACCAAACACTTTAATGTCCGGAATGCAAGCGCTTATTAATACAGTATAAACTGGCAAACGAGCCGAACAACTCATAAGCGGCGCAATAAGTATTGTAACGAGCCTGTCTTTATGACTTTCGATTGTTCGAGCCGCCATTATTCCAGGAATCGCGCAGGCAAATGAACTTAACAAAGGAATAAAAGCCTTACCATGAAGCCCAACCTTTCCCATAATCCTGTCCATTATAAAAGCCGCCCTGGACATGTAACCAGTGTCTTCAAGAAGGCTCAAAAATAAGAATAACAGCAAAATCTGCGGTAAAAACACCACCACGGCGCCTACCCCGGCAATCACCCCGTCAGTCAACAAATCCGTGAGCGCCCCGGGTGGCATGATTTCAAGAACCCATTGACCCAGCCGTTCAACCACAGAACTCAAAAACTCCATCGGAATCTTCGCAAGCCTGAAAATGCTCTGAAACATCACAAGCATAATCATAAGAAAAATCACAATGCCCCAGAACCTGTGCGTAATTATTCTATCCAGTCGGTCGCTGAACGTTTCTTCAACTGTAAGCAATTGTGTGGTGGTTTCAGAGTAAATCTTTGATATTAACTCATACCGCCCTTCAATAGGGTCGGTCTTCCAATCCCCGCCGCTGGATTCAATCCGTTTTCGGGCATCATAAACCGCCGCAACAACCTCCTCTGTATAAAATTCCCCCGGCTTTCCCAGGGCGGCGTCATCGGTTAAAATTAATAAAGATTCAGCTTCCGGGTTAATAACGCGAGTGCCCAGGTCCTCAAGCATTGCCGCAATTTTTTGAATTTCAGCGCGATAAACCACAGGCATCTTCCAGAATAAATCCCGTTTTTGAACAAATAACCCCTCGTTGCGGATTCCCTGTTTTCCCCGAATTTCCTTTTCGTCGCCAATTGAACCAACATTCCCAATCTGGGAAACAATCTCAATAATTGATTGCCGCAACGCGGTAATCCCCTCCTTCTTGGAAGCGACCATCGGAATTATTGGAACATTCAGAAAACGAGACAATTTATCTATATTTATCAATTGCCCATTTTGAGCCGCAACATCCATCATATTCAATGCAAGTATAACAGGATATCCAAGCTCAATAACCTGAGTGGCATAATAAAGATTTCTTTGAAGATTGGACGCATCAATAACAATTATAATTGCTGAGGGAACAGGAATTTCTTTTATCCGATTTAACAAAATGTCTCTTGCAACCTGCTCATCCAGGGACTTTGAAGACATACTATATGTTCCTGGCAAATCAAGAACGACCACCTCTTTATCCGCAGGCGTACCCTTGAGTTTGCCCTCTTTCCTTTCAACAGTCACCCCGGGATAATTGCCAACTTTTGCGCGCAGTCCCGTCAGAGCATTAAAAACAGTGGTTTTCCCACTATTTGGATTTCCCGTAAGAGCAACAAAAAACGTTCTTCTTTCAACTTGTTTAGATGTTTCCCTGTCCATTTATTCGCCCAATGCAAATTATTTAAAAATCTTATATAGAATCTTATATTTTATTCTTTTGTAAAGTATAGCCACAGAAGAGAAGAAAATTATTTATTGTGAAACAAATCCAATGGCGTAACCAGAATATGGTCTGCCTCGTGGCGCGGAATTGTAAGCCGATAGCCCCTGACTTTTACCTCCACCGGGTCCCCAAGCGGAGCAAACCTCACAAGCTCAACCTGAGTCCCCGCAACAAGTCCAAGTTCATACAAACGATCCCGAGTTTCAGATGGCAAATCTATACCTGCGACTACAAGCTTGCTCCCAACTGCCATCCGGGTTAGCGGTGTGCCGACGACTGTCATTTTCAATCCAGATTTTAATTTTTCTATTATCCTTCTTAGCCAGCTCTTTTTTAATTCATCACAAAAAACAACAACATCAAAATTCCGTGTTTCCAACAAATCTGCTTATAAAACGGACTTATCTGACTTTTTATTTGAAATCGGCTCAACAAGTATTGAATCAGCAAGTTCACTGCTTAAACCAAGCCTCATGTTGCAAATCTGGCATATAAGATTGGATTCTTTAAGCAATAAACGAATTTGCTGCTCCTCGCATAACCCCATTTCCCTGAGTCTCTGACACATTTCTGGACAGGCTAACAACTGTTTAATCTTAACCACAGTACCCTCCTTGACCTCGCTCAAAGGGCATACCCCTTTTCTCAAAGAACCTTCGCCCGGCGAATGTTCCCTGTCCCGTTTCACTCCCCATCTGAATCTGTGTCTGAATTTGTTCACCTTGACCTAAACTATCAGATATTTTAAGATTTTCAAATGCATTCTAAATGCTTTGAAATTGAAATTTGACTTATGTCATTAATTTTTTAATCGGATTTACATAAACCGAAACAACAATTCCTTAATGCAGAAAATTAAATAACAAACGCGAATTTGAAATGGAGGATAATCCTATCCTCCGTAAATGTATGGAAGGAACAGGAATTCACAGACCAAGAAACGTAGATTGGAAACGCGCGGCTGGACTTTTATATGGCGACTGGGGAACAAGCAAAGCTTATGTCACCGGTTTTGCCTTCAGCGCAAGCGCTTTTGCGCTTGGCTACCATTCTTATCCAATAATACTTGCCGTTTTGCTTCTAACAGCCTGCGTAGCCTACAACTACACCATCGTGTGCAAATATTTCCCCGACGGCGGCGGCGTTTATTCAGCCGCAAGAAACCAGAGCCGCGTCCTCGCCGTTATTGGAGCCCTATTGCTCATCGCAAACTTTACCGTTACAGCCGCAATGAGTTGCTGGTCTGGAATGCTCTATTTTGGAATTCCCAAAGAATACGTCCAGATATCCACAATATGCTTCATACTCCTGATTGGCGTAATGAATTATTTTGGTCCTAAACACACCGGCAGTATTGCCGCAACCCTTGCGGTACCAATGGCAATAGCGGTCTTCTTAATAATCTTTCTAAGCGCCCCCCATTTAACAACCAAAAACCTACTCCCGATGAAAGAGGGCTTTACAGTAAATTGGCTTGCCTTCACAAGTCTCATACTTGCCCTCAGCGGCGTGGAGGCAATCGCCAACATGACGGGCGTTATGAAACTCGACCCCGATGCTTCATACGAAAAACCTAAAGTCAGCAAAACTGCCACAAAAGCCATTCTGGTTGTTGCGGTCGAATGCGTCCTCGGAACAGCCCTGCTTGCCCTTGCAATGTATTCCCTGCCAAAGGAACTTGAAACCGTCTTAAGAGAACGGTGGGAAGACATGATTCGCCTCCTTGCAGAACAATATGGCTCCATGGCAATAAGCCCCACATTCGGGAAAATATTCGGCATCGTTACCGGCATAATAGTGGGACTCCTGTTACTGAGCGCCGTTAATACCGCCATCGGTGCACTTATTGGACTCTTATACATGCTCAGCCGCGATGGCGAAATGCCGCGCTCCTTCACAAAACTAAACTCCTATGGCGTCCCCACATATTCACTAATCATTGCTACAATGATGCCCGTAATCGTGGCGGCAATTTCATCAAATCTTGAATCCCTCATGGGACTCTACGCAATAGGCGTCGTCGGCGCCATAACAGTCAACCTCGGCTCATGCACGTTCAACAGAAAACTTCCATTAAAATGGTTTGAACGAATTATAATGGCTCTCACATTTATAGTCCTCTTTGCCGTCGAACTAACAATCGCAAAAACCAGACAGGACGCCTTATTCTTTGCCGTATGCGTTGTCGGAGCCGGACTCGCCCTCCGCGGCTACACTCAAAAACTTGCAGGCTACAGAACACTTGTTGTAAAAGAACACATCGCCGCCCAGATTGCCCCGGAAGAAGTCCCAAGCTTTAAACTCTCATCTTTCCAGTGCCAAACTATCATGGTCGCGGTTCGCGGAATCACCTCAGTAATAGAATTCGCAATCGAAGAAGCAAAACTCCGCAATGCCAGATTATTCGTCCTTTACGTCCAGGAAATTGCAGTCCCACCAATGGGAATGGGCAACAACTTCAACGAAATTAAAACCTGGCGCGACGATAAAAATGCATCAAAAATCATGTACCATGTCATGAAATTAGGACATGCCGAAAACGTCGAAATCCTTCCATTATACGCAACCGGCAACAACCCCGCATCCATCATTGTTGACGTAGCGGCAACCTATGGCGTTGACCTCTTAATCCTGGGTACTCCGAAACGCAAAAAACTTATCGAAATCCTCAGAGGCAATGTCGTCCAGGAAGTCGCAAACAACCTCCCGGATAACATCAGACTCGTTATCTATGGATGACAAATCTTATGTCTTTAATCGTTTGCCTTTTAAAACCACAAATATGCCTCCTTTAATTTCTTTTAATATAAGAATACTTTAATCATAAAACGCACAAAACATAATCATAACAATTATATTGCTTTAGTATAAATAAACATCACAAGACATTGAGTTTTTGCCTGACGAAAAAACAACAATCTTTAACTATTATTTGACTGCGATTGGATTATTAGCCGAGCAGGACTGCTGGACTAAATAGAACAACTCCAGAAACTTGCCCTTCGAGCGTCCCCCGTTTAGACAATAGAAAATTCAACTTCTCAGAATTTTATCATTCATGGAAAAACAATATCCCCACGTCCCTTCAATCATGCATATTCAAAAAATTTCAAACCGGCAGGATTCCCCCCATCCCATGCATTTTTCCAGATGGAATTAACAACATCCCGTCTATCCAAACAATTGGCTATGTATATTTTTCGATAACACACAGGCAGAATCGGAAGACGGAAAAAATATTATGTAGCAAAGATAAACTAAAAATTAGAATCCAGTTGCCCAACAATCACCCAGAACTTTTTCTATGAAAAATTTTTTAAAAAATATTTGACACACTTTAATTTTTAAAGTAATTTATATTATAGTGAACTTTGAAAGGAAAAAACATATGCCAGAAAAAGAAATAATGGAAAAATTAAAGGAATTAATTTCACAAAGAGAAGAAAGGTTTTACCTTTCCGGTGGCGAAATATTTGTGTTGTGGGGAGCCCTCTCAATCCTCGCACATAACATCTATAACCTTTTATTGCAACACATCCTTGTCTGGATAGGAATGATTATCCTGGGCAACGCCGCAATGATTACCTATGTCTCCATTGCCTGCAAAGGTGGATATAAAACCTTCTGGGGAAAAATGCTTTTAGAGTTCTGGGGTGGACTCACTCTTCTACTTGTGTTTGTATTTTACCTGTTTCCTTTTGTTTTTAAACTTTATCCACCAGTGGCTATTTATCCGTTAATACTTTTTATGCTTTCAATTGGAATGTATGTCTCAGGAATTATTACAGAAAGTGTAGTTTTTAAACTCGGTGGGGTAGCATTTTTAATTTCCTCAGTATTAATTGCTCACAATACCACATGGTTTTTCTGGGGATATAATGCCGCCGCATTTTTTGGACTTGTAATACCAGGAATATGGAGCAGATATGAAAAAAGAAAATAAGTATTCTCTTGATGAACTTCTTACTAATGAACTGAGATTTTTCATCATGACAATCCTTGCCATGTACGAAGAAGTGGATTTCAACTTTCTTAAAGAGGAACTCAATGCCACCGATGGCAATTTAAGCGTCCAGTTGCGGAAACTTGAAGAATATGAATACATTGAGGTGGAAAAGCAATTCATTAATAGAAAACCAAAGTCAACCTATCGAATTACAAAAAAAGGTCTTATTGCTTTAAAAGAACATCTCAACTATATGGAAGAAATAAAGAAAAAAATAGAAGAATAACCATCTTACCTTGACGCAAAAAAGAAGACCACAATAAATAGTAAAAAATCCAGGCTTTTTTTAATGTTTTCTTCTACAATTACTCAAAACTCACCCCCCTATGTGCCAGAAACCAGATTATACCGGATAATTAACCATACCAACAAAATACCATCTTTCAGGCTGAAATAACCTGTATCATTCTCTACAAACCAATTACAAAACCATGGATAAAATCACAAACAATAACCCAACCGATTTTAATATAAACAGTTTATCTTATATATCTGTAATACAATTTTAATACTCCTTATGTCTTTTAATATTGACGGGCTCTTCATCTTATCGGATAATGAGGTATATTTTTGAATATTGCGTTTGCGATGGTTTTGCGTCTATTATGGCAGAGGGTTATTGCAATAAATGTAAAATTAAAAAAGAAATTACGGACGCGGTTGAGGTTATTATGAAAAATGGCAGAAAAGCCATTAAAGGTAAATGCCCGACCTGCGGCACAGTTATCTTTAAAATAATAGGCGGAAAAATTACGCAAATCCCTCAGGGAGATAAAGAAACAGTTAAAAATGTTCCATCTGAAGGCTCCGAACTGTAAATAATTGTTGATATTGCAGTTTTTCTAAAGTTAAATAAAAGAAATTTTAATATTAAATTTTTATTTTTGAAATTTATGGCTGAACAACTTTCATACGTATTGATAACGCCTTATACACTGGCAAAATCCAGAACAGGCGGCATAATCTCCCGCCTGCTCGCTCGAACAGGGTGCGAACTTGTGGCGGCAAGAATGTTTGCTCCCACTGAAAAGTTAATAAAAGAATACGCAGAAACCATCGTAATTTCAGATGACCCATGGGAACGAAAAGTCCAGGAACTTATACGCGAATATGTCCTGACCAAAATGTCTCCAGACCACCGCACGGGCGCCCGTCGCCGTGTTATGATGCTACTGTTTAAAGGCGAAGACGCAGTTCGCAAGGTTCGCGAAGTCGTCGGGTTCTTCTATAAAGACAGATACAGCGGTGAAACCATCCGCGACACCTACGGCGATTTTGTCTTCGACGACGATGGTGAATTAGTCTATTTTGAACCAGCGATTCTTGCTCCGCCTTCCACAAAAAACATCGAGGAAAAACTCAAAATCTGGGCAAAATATTCAGAAACAGACGGCGGAATCCTTGAAGGCGTTGTAAAATACCCGAACGGCGTAGTTCCGCAAAAAACACTGGTTATTATCAAACCGGACAACTTCCGATTCCCATCCGGACGCCCGGGGAACGTGATGGATTACTTTTCCCGCACCGGACTTTTCATTATAGCCATCAAAGTCCACCACATGAGCGTATCTGAAGCCCTTGAATTCTACGCCCCGGTTAGAGAAATCCTGCGCACAAAACTGCTCGAACCGGCTCAACTAAAGGCAAAAGCAGCCATCGAAAAAGAAATGGGAATCAAACTGCCCGCCGAAATCGAAAGCAAAATCGGCGAAATGCTCTCGCCACTCTATGGCGATGCCCAATTTAATAATATAGTTAAATTTATGTCCGGTTATAAACCAGAAGAATTGCCGCAGGAAAAATGGAAGGAACCAGGAACCGAAAAATGCATAGTCCTTGTTTATGAAGGGGTAGACGCAATTAAGAAAATAAGAGATGTACTCGGACCAACCGACCCATCAAAAGCCCCGCCTGGCTCAATCAGACGAGAATTCGGTTCAACGATAATGACAAACGCCGCCCACGCGAGCGATGCGCCCGAAAGCGTCATCAGAGAAATGAAAATTGTTAAACCATCGGAAAACAACTTTAAAAAGATTATTGAAAACTTCCTTAAACAAACGTCAACACCACACAAACCGACTCAGAAAGAAGTCACAATAACATCTTGACAGATTTAACTTTATGCCTGATTTTAATATCGGCTTTTTAAAGTTTGTTAAAAGTGGAGCAAAAATTTTAAAAGGGTATTGACTTGTTTTAATCAATTGGTATATTTTTCATCTCTTAATTGATTTTAAATGAAAACGTATTTGCCAAAAGTGAATGTGGAAGAGCAACGCTGGCACATAATAGATGCCAGTGGGATGCCGCTTGGTAGATTAGCCGCAAAGATTGCAGATATTTTGCGCGGCAAAAACAAACCAATTTTTACACCGCACCTTGACGCCGGCGATTTCGTCGTAGTTATAAACGCCGAAAAAGTACTCCTGACAGGCAAGAAAGAAGAAAACAAACTCTACATGTCATATTCAGGCTGGAAAGGCGGCGAAAGATACCGTTCTGTTTCGGAAATTCGCGCCCAAAAACCTGAATTTCTCATCTGGCACGCCGTCAAAGGTATGTTGCCGAAAAATCGGCTCGGTTCGCGGCTTATAAACAAACTTAAAATATACAAAGGTTCAAGTCATCCACACGCGGCTCAAAAACCAGAACCACTAAAACTGGAAATCTAACTTTAACAAACAATCTGAGAGGAAAAAATGGTTGATACCACAGTTCAAGAATTTATTGCAACAGGCAGAAGAAAAAGCGCGGTTGCTCGGGTTCGCATAATGCCCGGCACTGGCAGGATTACGGTCAATAACCACCCATTCGAAGAATACTTCCCTGTGGAAACCCTTCGCGCCCTTGCCACCCGTGCTCTTTACCTGACAAATACCCAAAACGTCTACGACGTTTGGGTCAACGTCACTGGCGGAGGACCAACAGGGCAAGCGGGGGCAATCCGTTTAGGCATTGCGCGTGCACTTCTGGAAACCGATTCCAACCTCAAGCCACTGCTTCGTTCAGAAGGCTTGCTCACTCGCGATCCACGCGAAAAAGAGCGCAAAAAATACGGTCAACCCGGCGCTCGCAAACGCTTCCAATACAGCAAACGATAATTTCGTTTTACTCATAAAACCCCGCCGGGAACGCTTGGCGGGGTTTTTTCTTTTAATCATTAAAATATTTTGAAATTTAAGTCTTCAGTCCTATAAATACAGATTTGGTTATAGACAAAAATATGGAAAAAAAGAAAGTAGCAATCGTTGGCGCAAGCGGCTATTCAGGAGAAGAACTGATAAACCTGCTTCTGCGACATCAGGAAATCGAACTTGTTGCCGTAACATCACGGCAATATGAAGGAAAAACAATTGCCGAAGTCCACCCACGTTTTGCAAACTTCCAGACCGCAAAACGATTAAAATTCACAAATCCCCAACCAGAAACCCTTGCCGAACTGGCAGAAACAATCTTTCTTGCACTGCCGCACGGCGTTGCCGCATCCTATGCCGTTCCAATTATAAACGCTGGGAAAAAAGTTATAGACCTGAGCGCCGACTTCCGTCTTAAAAACCCGCAAACATACAAAGAATTCTACGGACACGACCATCCATCCCCGGACCTATTAAAAATTTCTGTTTATGGCCTGCCAGAAATTTACAAAGAACAAATAAAAACCGCCTCCCTCATTGCATCCCCGGGATGTTATCCAACCAGCATCCTGCTTCCAACAATTCCGCTCCTTAAAAAGAAAATCATCGAACCTTCGCAAATTATCGTCAATTCGCTTAGCGGCGTTAGCGGTGCTGGAAGAAAAGCCGAACTCGACTACCTCTTCTGCGAATGCAACGAAAGCCTCCGCGCTTACGGCATCCCCAAACACCGCCACCTCTCAGAAATAGAAGAACAACTCTCCTTTGCCGCCCAAAAAGAGGTTATTGCGCAATTTACACCACACCTGGTCCCTGTTAATCGCGGAATTTTAACCACTATTTGCCTGACTCCATCGCAGGATTACTCCGGCGCGGACGCGGCGGCTTTGAATTCTGCAATCGAAAATGCATATTCAGAATTTTACTCCTCCTCAATTTTCATCCGAGTTCTTGGCAACAAATCACTGCCAGACACCAAACACGTTGTTGGGACAAACGTCATCGAATTTGGCTGGAAAATTGACCCCCGTACAAAACGAATAATCCTCGTCAGCGCCATTGACAACCTGGTAAAAGGCGCCGGCGGACAGGCGGTTCAAAGCATGAATTTAATTTACGGTTTTAAAGAAACTGAAGGATTAAGCCTATGAACGCAAATTTAAAAGAACTTGAAGGCTCAATCGTGGCGCCGAAAGGCTTCAAAGCAAGCGGCGTTTTCTGCGATATAAAACGGCTCGGTACAGGCAAAGGCTCAGAAAAAGGACAAAAAAACGACCTTGCCTTGATTGTCTCCGAAAAACCATGCTCAGTGGCTGGCATGTTTACTACAAACAAAGTCTGCGCCGCCCCGGTAAAACTGTGCATCGAACGAATAAAAGAAGGGATTGCGCAAGCAATCGTGGCAAACAGCGGAAACGCAAACGCCTGCACCGGCGAACAAGGATTAAAAGACGCCTGCACAATGGCTGAAGAAACCGCCGCCCTCCTCGGACTAAAAAAAGAACACGTCCTTGTGGCTTCAACAGGCAGAATCGGCGTCCTTATGCCAATGGACAACATAAAAAAAGGCATCAAAATGGCTTCCGAGCAACTTTCCAATTCCGTTTCTTCGGCGGATTCAGCCGCAACCGCCATAATGACCAGCGATACGCGCCCCAAAAAAATCGCCGTTCAAGTTAACGTAGATGGTTCAACAATCACCATTGGCGGAATTTGCAAAGGCGCAGGGATGATTCAACCAGGCATGAGCCCAAACGGCAAAAACCCACCCTCCATGCCGGGAAGACTCCACGCCACAATGCTCTGCTTCCTAACAACAGACGCCCTCATCGAACGCGAATCTCTGCAATTCGCTTTACAGGAAGCCGTCGCAAGAAGCTTCAATAAAATCACCGTAGACGGCGACATGAGCACAAACGACACCGTCCTTATCCTTGCAAACGGCATGGCGGACAACAATCCGCTCAACCACAAAACACGCTCAAAAGACGGACGCTCCGCGTTTAATGCGTTTTATCAAGCACTGGAACATGTTTGCCTCTCTCTGGCAAAAATGATTGTAATGGACGGAGAAGGAGTAACAAAATTTGTAACAATCTACGTTGATGGCGCTAAAAATGATTTACATGCAGACGCGGCGGCGCGCGCAGTCGCAAACAGCATCCTCGTAAAAACCAGCTGGTGCGGTGGCGACCCAAACTGGGGCAGAATAATGGACGCCCTCGGCTACAGCAAAGCAGAAATTGTTGAAGAAAAAGTGGATATCGGATATTCAAATCCATCAAATCCGCAAATCACCTGGGCAGTAAAAAACGGCTCTCCTCTGCCCGTCCCATTCGATGAACTATGCAAAATTGTCGGAAAAAAAGAATTTAACATCCACATAAATTTAAACCTTGGCAAAGGCAAAACCTATTTCTACAGCTCGGATTTAACAGAAGAATACGTTGATTTTAATAAAGGAAACATTTCAGACCCAAATTCGTTAGGAGGTTGATTACAATATGGAAGAACTTCTATCAAAAGCAGAAGTCCTGCTCGAAGCACTTCAATATATTCAAAAATACGACGGCGCTGTTTTCGTTATAAAATATGGCGGCAGTTTCATGGACTCCCCGGACCCGGCAGTCAGAACCGGCGTCGCCAGGGACATCGTCTTCCTTGAAGCCGTAGGAATAAACCCTGTTGTTGTCCACGGCGGCGGCAAAGCAATCTCCCGCGCCATGGAAAAATCTGGCTTAAAGCCCAATTTCATTCAGGGAATGCGCGTGACCGACGCCGACACGGTAAAAATCGTTGATGACGTGCTCTCCAACCAGATAAATCCCGAAATCGTTCAGGCGATTAAATCCTACGGAGGACTCGCAAAAGGATTTTCCGGACGCGAGATTTTCCGCTGTAAAAAAATGTATTTAAACGGCAAAGGAAACGAAAAAATTGACATTGGCTACGTGGGCGAAGTTACATCTGTGAATATTGCGCCAATCCTCGAATGCATCAATAGCAGAATAACACCGGTTATCAGCCCTGTGGCCATCGGCGAAGATGGCATGGTCTACAATTGCAATGCAGACGTTGCCGCGGCTCAAGTAGCAATTGCCCTTAAAGCAAGACGCCTCGTCTTCATGAGCGATGTTCCGGGACTATTGCGCAATCCTGAAGACCATTCAACTCTAATCTCGCAACTAAAAACATCCGACGTCGAACAATTAAAAAACGAAGGCGTAATAGACAAAGGCATGATTCCCAAAATTGATAGCGCAATCGAGGCAATCCAATCCGGGGTAGAAAAAGTTTCCCTCGTTGATGGACGCGTCCCCCATTCCGTGCTTCTTGAAATCTTTACAGACAAAGGAGTAGGAACCGAAGTTGTTTTATAAAAAGACGATACTTAAGTAAAAAGCAGGTTTAAAGTCAGTTTAATAAATTCAAAATAATCCGCGCCCTCCACCCAGCGCGAGGCAATCCACTACCAACGCGAAAAAACCATTAACGGAAAGATACTCCACCCATTTTTGTAGACACTGGAAAGACATTGATTCCAGCGTTAAACTTTGCAATTGGCAAATAGAAAAAGAACATAAATAATTACAAATCAAACACATACACAAATATCCAGCCAATTTAAAATGTTCAACAAAAAACAATCTTAAGAATACATTGTTGAGGATTAAAATTTTTAAAATAAAATCCACATTGACAATTTTGTAGTTATAATGTAAATACATAGTAGATACAAAGATAATGCATTATAATTACGGAACGTTAAATGGAATTTGATTGGACAAATCCACCATCTGCGATAGATGAGTCCCTGACACATCAGGAGATTGAGGAGTCGTTTGAAGACCCTTTTGCAATCAAATTGATGCCCGATTCCCCGAGATTTTCCGTCCAGGCGCGGTATTTTAACCTTGGCGTGTCGGTCAATGGGACGGGAATCTTCAGTGTCTACAGAACAAATGGCAAAATAACGCGGATTATTTATGCCCGTCCATTTACAGCAGAAGAAAAGTTTTTTTATCAGAAAAAAATGAACGAACTCCTTGTAGAATAATGTTCTATGAAAAGTTAACAATGAAATGGAGTGGCGGGCTCATGAGAGACCAATTCAGAATAATTACAGAACAGACAAGCAAGAACCTGTCCATCCCGCAAACGACGCGTGTGAATCGCCCATACCGGGAAAATGTTTTTTTATGGAATTAAGAATTTTATCAGACTGGGAAGAAGTGCCAATCTTCGACTCCGAAGAGGCGGAATCGCAGTTCTGGTCGGAAGTTCGGCTGGACCTGCGGCTCATGGAATCTTCTCTTGTCAAAAGCAGTGAACTTTCGGAATCTATAACGATAACTTTACGGATGGATCCGCGGATGCTCTCGCGGATTAAAAGACTTGCCCGTTCTCGTTATCTCAACTATCAGAGCATGATTAAACAGTGGTTGAGCGAGAGATTGGAGCAAGAAATGCGCGAACGTGGCACAGAAAATGCGATGAAGAAAAACAGATTTTGACGAACGGATATAAGTTTCTGATAGAATGAGGATAAAATATGAACATCGGAACAGAAACTCAGACAAAAAAAATTAACGGTTTCACGCTGATAGAAATCCTTGTTGTTATTGCAATTATAGCCGTGATTGCCTCGCTTGTGGTTTATATGGCTGGACAGGCGACTGATAAAGCAAAACGCTCTCGAGTTGAGGCTATGAAGGCGCAAATTATTGCGGCAATAGAGGCATACCACGCACGACATGGATTTTATCCACCGGACAATCCAATGGACCCCGCTGTAAATCAATTATTTTATGAACTAACAGGGACGGTTTATAAAGACAATAAATTCTATGACATCGAAGGACGAGAAGCGGACCCCACAGTATTTAACGCAGGCGGATTTGTTCATTCCGCTCAGCCGCCGGACAAACCCCAGAACTTTTTGCAAAGCGCTTCGGCAAAGATAGAATCCAGGAAGGTAACAGACAAAGCATATGTTCTTGCTGTGCCTTTTGACTGGCCTTCGGGAAGGACCAATATAATTCCAAGCGCAGCGGGTGTGAATCCGTGGCGTTATGTTTCAACAAAGCCAGTTCACAATGTTAATTCTTATGATTTATGGGCAGAAATTGTCATTGGCGACAGAGTGGTACTAATTTCGAACTGGCAAAAATAAAGATTTAAAAAAACGAGGTTGAATATGCGAACACTGGAAATGAAGACGAATCGGAATAAAGAAAATTCAAAGGCTTTTACGCTTGTTGAATTGCTTGTTGTGATTGGAATAATAGGCATACTTGCGGGATTGATCTCCACAGCCGTAGTGAGCGCAAAGAAAAAGGCTCTGGTAGCGTCTGCGCAGGTGGAAATAAAAAACCTTGTCGGGGCGATAAGCAAATACGAATCAGAGTATAATCGGTATCCGTGTCCCACAAACGCCGCCGAAGATGCCACCATTGGATTGAATGGGCAGAACGCGGCGATAATTGACATTTTGCGGGACATCGACTCTTCGAACAATCCAAACCACGCGCGAAACCCGCGAAGGGTGAACTTTATTGACGCAAAACTTGCTACAAGCACAAACATGCCGGGAATTGGTCCTGACGGCACATGGCGCGACCCCTGGGGAAGGGCATATATAATCACGATTGATTACAACTACGACAACGTGGCAAAAGACGCAATCTATGGAGATATCCAGACACCAGTGGTTGTGTGGTCATTGGGTCCGAACCCGGATGCAAAAGAAGACGATATTAAAAGTTGGACGTCGAGCAAGAGGTAGACGGCGTGAATCAAAATAGTAATAAAAACGAGAGGTTCAGGCTTCCACCTGACCAAAAACGCAATCGTGGAACACACGACTGCTGGGAAACCCGTCCATTCCTGAATTCTCTTATCGGGCGCGCAAATTATGGCGGTTTTACCCTGATTGAACTTCTTGTTGTCATATCCATCATTGGAGTGATTTTCTATTTAAGCCTTCCTGCAATCCGTAACATTACAAAAAGTGATGCAATGGGAATCGCTAATCGTCAATTAATGGACGATGTGGCGCGCGCCAAACGACTTGCAATCAACCACCGCACAACTGTTTACATAGTTTTTATTCCATCAAACATAACTCAGATTGCGGGGGCATATTTAAAACCAGACCAGATTGACCAATTCGAACGGCTGGCAATGTGCGGCTACGGATTCTTTGCCAGGCGGAGTTCTGGAGACCAGCCAGGACGCGAAAATCCGCGCTATTTTGGAGAATGGCGGGCTTTGCCAGAAGGAATTTTCATCGCCCCGTGGAAATTCGCGCCAGGGACAAACTGGAATCAATTTTCCTATCAACTCTTTCCATTCCCGACGGCTACGAACACAAACACGCTTGTAAACCTGCCGTGCGTGGCATTCAATTATCTGGGACAACTCGTTCATTTTCAAGGACAGAGCCAGCCTGTTCTGTCCGAATATGACGAAATTATACCATTGACGCGCGGTTCAATGCTGATTTCCACGAACACTTCGGGCGTTAGAATCATAGATTTTCAAGAACTGCCGCCCGGCAATTCTACGAACAACTTTAATTACATAAGAATTGATTGGCTGACGGGGCGTTGCAAAGTGGAGAGACCAGAAATTATGTAAAAGCAATGAGGATATTTAGAAAAAACAACAAATTTGCGGATGCAATGCTGGCAATAAAAGATTTGGGACGCCGGGAAGCCGCGTTTACAATGATTGAAATAGCAATCGCGCTTGCGGTGATTGCGATTGCTCTTGTGGCTATTATCGGTGTCTTTCCTTCTGGTCTTAACATAAGAAAAGACAATCGAACCGACACGTTGATTTATAACGACGCACGGTTTTACATGGAGGCTATTAAAAACGGCGCCCGCGGATTAATTAACTTTAACCAATTTGTAGACGAAGTGAACGGAAGAAGCGCGGCTGGTATGACACCAGAGGAAATCATTGGCATGTTAAGCCGCCCCAATGTTCCAAACGCTGCAATTGTAAGGTCCCTCGCGGGTTCGCCATCGGAAATGGCAACGGAGACAAAAGACCTTGCTTTCCGCTACCAGTTAATAAGCGAGGTGCGCGAGTTTCAGACCGGAACGCAATACGCAGGTGCGCTTCAAACAAATTTGTATGAACTAATATTAACCTTCAGATGGCCTGTTAAAGGAAACGGCGTTGTTATAACAAACTCGGCAACAAAACGAACATTTAGAACGCTGGTCTCAGGCAGGTTGATACAGGAAACCAACACGAGTGGCGAGACGCTCTGGTTTTTCGAAAAATAAACTGGCTAAATGCGACTTGTTTTTAAAAATAACGGCAAAAGCGCGAGCGGACTCACCATCATGGAAATGATGGTGGCGATGGGGATTCTTGTTGTAATTGTCGTCGGCTTGCTCGCCATGTTCCAGCAAACACAAAGGGCATTAAGGGCAAGTGCAACGCAAACAGACGTGATGGAAACCGGCAGGGCAATTATGGATTTGATGACGCGCGAACTGCCACAGGCAAAGGCGGTGAATTTACCCGTGAATCCGCAATATTTCTATGGCTTTACTATTTCAAATTCTGTGAACTTTTTTGCCATCACAAACACATCCAATGGACAATTCCCACCGCTTTCTCAAAGACGCGCCGGCGGCGCCCCGAACATCGTTTATGACATTGAAGACCTGTTTTTCATTTACAACATCAATCGCCAGTGGTTTGGAATAGGATATTTTGTGAATATTACAAATAACTCTGGCGTGGGAACACTGTATCGCTATCTGTGCATGACAAACCACAGCGGCGCCCGCGAACTATTCAAGGATTTCATGCAAGAAAAAACACTGTTTCAGAAAAATCCGAATTTAACCGGAACCATGAAAACCCACAGAGTTGCCGACGGAATTGTTCATTTTGAGATTCATTGCTACGACCACGACGGTGAAATTTATCATGACAACATTTCTTCGAACGTGATTAAATTGAGCAATTTTGCATTGTTCATGGGCAATGCTCTGCCGCATAGCGTTGAAATTGCGCTTGGCGTTCTTGAACCGCCTGTCCTTGAGCAGATTGCCGGAATGCCAGGGGCAAGCGTAAGGTCATTTTTAGAAGACGAACGAAGGGCAGGCAGAGTTCATATTTTTAGACAAAAAATTCCGATTCACAGCGCCAGTTTTCAATGAGATTAAAGATTTACAACAAATTATTTAAGATAATGCGTCGTCGTGGAGACGCAGAAAGACGCTTTGCAAACGCGGACGTTGGTTGGCGTTTCGGGCGCAATGGCGTGGCGCTTGTTATCACGCTGATAATGCTTTCAATCATCACGATGCTTGCGGTTGCATTTTTGCTCGTGGCAAGACGCGAGCGCGGTCAGGTCACATTGACTGGAACGCAACTTGAGGCTGAACTTGCGGCAAACGCGGCGCTCGAGCGGGCAAAGGCGGAAATAACCTCCCGCATGATAACCGAAGGCAGTCTGTTAAATTTCGAACCGATGGTCTCCACTAACCTGGACGTTTATCCACCGAACCCGACGCCAAACGATTTACTGAATTTGCAGAAAGACCCGCGAGCCCCTGTGTTGATGGACGTTGAACCAGGCGGCGAAGGCAGATTTTACCTTGATTTGAATCGAAATGGGTTTTTTGAAAAAAGTTACACGAACGAAATTGGAGACCCGGAGTGGATTGGTATCCTTGAAGACCCAACCATTCCGCACATGGGAACAAACAGGTTCAGACAAAGATATGCATACATTGTAATCCCTGTCGGCGATTCACTGGATGTAAACGCAATTCATAACAATGCAAGATTATCAGCACCAACAGACCCCAATACAGGATTTTTTAGAAACCAGGGTGTTGGTTCGTGGGAAATCAACCTTGCCGCGTTTTTTAGATTGTTGAATTCAAACATCTGGGGGCAGTTGAGCTATAATTACAACCCGTTTTCAATCATTCCAACATCCATGGGAAGCGCCTTCGAAGACGCGCGCGATATCCTGATGTATCGGTACAATCGAAATCTATTGAATCAACCAAACGCAAGTACATTTCTTGGTGGACCTGCCGTTGCATTCCAGAACGACTGGTTTGATACGTATTCAGATGGACCGTTAATGGTGGGCGTGCGGTGGCAGAACCTTGACGTGCCAACGCCGGATGACATCACTAAACCATGGGCGGGCTCTGACAACACGAATTCATTCTTCACATTCAACGATTTGATTGATTCAACAAAGACATCCAGCAATTTCGTAGCGCGTTTGACAACAGCGGGGAGTTTGACAAACGAATTTGACAGAAAAACCTTCTACAGAATGATAACCCAACTTTCCACTGAATCCCTTACAACACCCGAAACAAACAAAATTCATTTAAACTACGTGCATGCCCCACAGATTGGCACTAATTACACAAATTTTCTATCCTGGAGGTCATCGCCGGAATTTTCTTTGATGTTCTTCACAAATGTAGCGAATCGTCTGCTTTCGAATCAACTGGCAGAAATAAACACGGCGTTAGGTTATCCTACAAATCATGTGGTTACAAACGTGAGTTATATCCCGGTAATTTTCTATACACCCGAGATTCACAGGTTTTTGCAGGTTGCGGCAAACTTATATGACGCAAACTGGAATGGGGGAATAACCAACGCCCCTTACCCCACAGTTTTTCGCCCCCTGTTTACTTACGATACCAATTTTAACTGTCCTGCAATCGCTGGATATGAGATTGAAACAGACGATTCATTCATAAACCGCATTGGAACGAATATTTTTTCAGCAAATGATCCGAGATTGAAAAATATGCTTCCAGGACCTGCTGGAACCAATATGTTTATTTACAACATTCCCCCAATTGTAGGAGCGCGCAAAGGCTATCCAAACTTCAATGAATTAACTGTTAAAACCTATGTTCAAGTGGAACGAAAACTTGCTTTTATAAAGGTAGCTGGCACAACGCGCACATTTACCACAAACCAGATGTACATTGTTGGTATCTCAAACTCTTTCGGACTCGAGTTCTGGAATTCGTATTCACGACCGTTCCCCAGACCGTTGCGACTATTCATAGCGTGTTCTTCAACAGTAGTTTTAACAAACGAAAATGGCGCGATTTTATTCTCAAACGTCTTCGGGACAAACTTTGGACCTTACACAATCCCGGCAAACACATGGGCTGGCGGCACGTTTAAACTTACACCTAACAATAACCTCGTGGTTATGAACGACTCGATATTTTTCAATAATCCGCCCAGATTCATGGATATCAGTCCAAACCCTGTATACAACTCCGGGCTCGGATTTAGCATCCCGCAGTGGTACATGAGCGTGTCGAACCGCATTCTGTGTTACAT
>JAOADO010000001.1 GCA_026417275.1 Verrucomicrobiia bacterium | reverse complement strand
GACACTTTCGAGCACTAACACGCAGGTTTCTTCTAATGCGGAGGAAACAAGCGCGCAGGCTAATGTGGTTGCAAGTGCGGCGGAACAGGTTAGCAAGAACGTATCGTCTGTTGCCACTGCCGCCGAAGAGATTGGCGCTAGCATAAAAGAAATAGCTAGACAGGCTGTGGACGCCGCTAAAGTTGCAAACCAGGCGGCAGTTGCCGCAGATAGGGCAAGCCAAACGATGAATCGTTTGGGCTCAAGTAGCGCTCAAATCAACGATGTTGTAAAGGTTATTACTTCAATCGCAGAGCAAACAAATTTATTGGCCCTTAATGCCACTATTGAAGCCGCACGCGCCGGCGAGGCAGGCAAGGGATTTGCGGTCGTGGCAAACGAGGTTAAAGAACTCGCCAAACAAACCGCAAAAGCCACAGAGGAAATCGCTGGCAAAGTAGAAATTATTCAGACAGACGCCAAGAAAGCCGTTGATGCGATTCAGGAAATTAGCGACATCATAAAGAAAATTGACCAGATTCAAACCGTCATTGCCAGTGCGGTCGAGGAGCAATCTGTTACCATGAACGAAATTGTCAGAAACACATCCGAAGCCGCTAAGGGTAGTAAAGAAATCGCTAACAACATAACTGGCGTTTCGCAAGCGGCTCATACAACAACACAATCTGTGGCTGAAAGCCTGAAGGCAATTGAGGAACTCGCCAAACTCACAAAAGAACTTAAAGACATTGTTGCGCAGTTCAAAATTAATTTAAACGGAGAAGAAGGCGAAGCAGAACCGACAGTAATTGCAAAGGCAAAATCAAAACTTGTGACAGCGTAATCTTCTATTATACAATATTTAAAAACAGGCATGGCAAAAACCATGCCTGTTTTTTTTGATGAGTTTTTATATCAATGAATGACTCACACATCTAAATCTGCCGATAAAACCTGTATCAGATAGTTTAACTCTTCCAGAATGTCGCAGCCCTCCGTCACAGTCTGCGCTATTTCCTGCTTGACTGCCTCTCTGAATCTTTTCCTTAAACGGTGAATTGCCACCTTTACGGCTGTTTCGCTTATTCCGAGTTTCTCAGCCGCAGATTTCTGGTTCAACTCTGTGGGCACTTCTGTAAGCCACAGTTTTAACACTTCATATTGTTCGAATTTACCCTCCAATTTATATCTTTCTTCAACACTCTTCAAAGCGCGTCCAACAACAGTCAATGCCCATTCTTTATCAAAATAAAGGTCGAGATTCCTAAGAGATTCATCTGAAAATTGCGGTTGAATTTCACTTTCTTCGAGTTCAACAGGAGCATCAATTGACTCAACGCTAACGCCACCACCACGTTTTTGCCTGCGTTCATATTTCCTTTTTTCATGGACAAAATGTTTCAACGCCCCGAGCAGATACGACCTGAACTTTCCACGGGCAGGGTCAACATTTTCAAATCCGCCTTTTTCTAGAAGTCTGGCGAAAAACTCGTGTGCAATCTCCTGCGCGGTTTCCTCATTGCCGCAATATGCCCTCAAAAATCCAATCGCGGGACGATAATAAATCTCGCACAACTCAGAGAGAGCGGCACGCGCTTGCTCGCTCCCTCCGCAACTCCTCAACACAAGTGTCCACCTCGTCGGCGCAAACGATTGATTTGTAAAATCGCTGCTCACTTACCAACATTACCAGATTCAGGATACAAAGCCACATCAAAACTTGCCCACCTATACTTTAAAACCTGAATTCGGTATTCTTTTATTTTACCTGCCAACTCTCTTTTAAATATCGCTTTGTAATTGCCTGGAAGCGAAGTAAATCGCTGGGCTTTATGCTCTGCCCCATCATCGGTTGCCGCAACTACCCTCCACGTGTAGAAATCCGTCACAGGAATATTGTAAGAAAAAGAAATGTTGATGTTACCTTCTTTATCCTCGATGGCGCCGAGAAATTGAATCCTCCACCGTTCCCCGTCACGATAAGTAACCCAGGATGGATTGAATTCAGTCGGACCCGTTCGCGCAACCGTATCCCAATCTCCATATGCCACACCAACGTAAACAGTTGCTTCACGAATTTTCTGGGGATATGCAACACGGAGAACGTTTGTAAAGTTTCCATCTATCGAGTTTGGCACCGCAAATCCATGCCCGTGAGCGCCAGGACATATGAATGTCATTCCAGCAAATTTATCCAGTTTACCAACTTTGAATGCAATATTGAACTCTCGCTCATCTTTTCCCACCCCAAGATTCCCCGAATCTCTGTTGATTTCTGGATACACCTGTTTTTTGCCATCCGCCGACCACCAGAGATGCGGATTTGAATTATCGGAAATGCCAATAACTTCAACAATGCCATCGGGCAAAGGCTCCCCACCGAGACGCAACGGACTTATTCCAGCAGACATAAACAAAGATGGACGAACAGGTGCTTGCGACTCGGAATGTTTTCCTCCGCCAAAAAGAAATCTCATTGCAACAAGAAAACAGAACAGCATTATCGAAGAAATTAAAACACTTCTCTTTGAGTTCGGAGAAATCCTCTCCTGTCCCTTAACCCAGGCAAGCGTCTTCATTGCAATCAATGTGGAAAAAGCAATCATAAGACATGGCAATGCAAGTGCAACAATGTTGATAAACACCGATGGTTCATGAGCTACCACCATTGCGTACGGAGCGCCAACAAAAAGGAAAAACATAATCGTTACAGGAAACGACAGCGCCCCGAACATAGCCAGTGGCTGACCTATCCACCGTCCGGGTTCGGCGCGCATCTTGCTCAAACCAATCCAGCCAAGGACAGTTCCCACGCAACAAAAGAGCGCGGCTGGCAACAGAGTGAGCGCTATTGCAACCATATTGGTGCCTTTCGAGCCTATGACTACAATAAAAGCCAGGAAAAACAGAATCCCAAGACCCGTAAGCGTAGCAGAGGCAACAGCATAAGCGGAAATCTTTTGCTTTTCTCCGGATGATTGGATTTGCGAAATCGTTTTTGCGCCATCGTCTTTTTCACTTAACTTTGCTTCACCAATATGCTCAACCTTTGTCTTCACCTCCTGCGCACTTTTAAACCGCTTCTCCTTGTCTTTTTCCAGACTTTTGAAAACCACTTCATCCACTTCCTTCGGTACGGGCGTTCGTGCCGACGGCGGCTCGAACCTCCCCAGCGGCAACTCGCCTGTCAACATCTCATAAAACACGACACCAAGCGAATAAATATCGGCGCGCTGGTCAACCTTTGTTGGCGATTCAATCTGTTCTGGCGCCATGTAATGCGGCGTGCCAAGCGCAACCCCAGTGCCAGTAAGCGTTATCTCCTTCTGCTGGTCTCCCACCAACTTTGCAATGCCAAAATCCGTAATCTTTACATTCCCATGAGCGTCAATCAGAATATTCTCCGGTTTAATGTCACGATGAAGAATGCCGTGCTCGTGCGCATACTGCAGTGCCTCGCAAATCTTGGGGACAATCTTCAGCGCCTCCGATGGCGAAAACCGTCCCAAATTCATCGCCTGCCGCAGGTTAACACCGTCCACATATTCCATCAAAAGATAATAAAACTCGCCTGCCTGCCCAAAATCGTAGATAGCGACAATATTGGGATGACTCAGTTTTGCCAGCACTCGCCCCTCGCGGTTAAACCGCTCGGCAAACAACGGGTCACGCGCAAGTTTATCCGGCAATATCTTAAGCGCAACATACCTGTCAAGGTGCGGCTGACGTGCCTTGTAAACAAACCCCATCCCGCCCCTCCCAATGAGTTCAACAATCTCCAACTGCGGAAACGCGGAGCGGATTTTTTCAATCGGTGGAACATCATCAGTTGCAATTCCTTGTGGAGAATCCGTTGCCGCCTGCGCCTCCGATAACAGACATTTCGGACACAACCCCGCCGGAGACTCTGGCGGAATCGCCATCCCGCATCTCGGACATCGGTTTTGATTGCATTTTTCAGTATTCATACCTTTGCATGAGACATTTCTTCGGCGAGGTTACACAGTTTAAATTAATCTAACGCATTTTACGAACAATTGAAATCAAGATATTTAAATAAATAAGGGAATTATTCAATTCGTCTAAAAAATCAGGAAAATTTAAATGAGGTGCGGAATAAAAAAAATGTTAATGATTGTAAGAGTGAACATTCTGTTGTTTGTTGCAATAATTTTGACTGGCAAAGTCAATGCTCAGCCAAATACAGGACAGAGTTCACCCGCGATGTTCTCTCTTGATTCCTTCAAACCAGATATTCCGATTGTTCTAATTGATACTCAGAAAAAACCAGTACTGGACCGCAACTACATACCATGCTCGCTTAAAATTCTCTCAATAGATGAACGAAAAGCCACCAATACGAACCAATATAACGGAATTGTCCGTGTTCACGGCGCAGTATCCTCTGGTTATCCGAAAAAATCTTACAGAATCAACCTGTCCAACGACGTTCAGTTGCTTGATTTGAAGAAAAACTCTCAGTGGGTATTGAATGCAGCATTTATTGACCGCTCTCTCATGCGTCATAAACTCTCTTATGACCTGTTTTTAAAAATGGGAACGAAGGAAAAACCGCGTTATGCCGCGGCAAGTCGGTTTGTTGAAGTGTATTTAAATGATGAATACCAGGGCGTTTACCTGTTAATGGAGCGAATTAATAGAAAATTGCTTAATTTAAGAAAATCCGACACCAACGATTTTTCTCTTTCCTGCATTTATAAAGCCGTGGACCATGCCGCCAACTTTGAACAGACGGGTTACAATGGCTATGAACAACAAGAACCTGATGTAGAAAAAATGGAATACTGGAAACCGTTAAAGGACCTGAATACATTCGTTGCCACAGCAAAAGATAACGTCTTTTTTAATCCTACCAATGGAATTGAATCCATCCTCGATATAGAAAACGCAATTGACTTTCACTTGCTCGTCCTTTTGACGAGCAATAGCGATGGCATAACAAAAAATTACATTCTGGCGCGCAATGGACAAAAAACAGCCGTTCAGACCGAAAAATTCTTCTTTGCACCATGGGATTACGATGGCTCATTTGGCAGAAACTGGGATGGTAGCGTTTATCCGCATGACGTATGGCTGTCGAATCATCTCTACGAACGCCTGAATCAGAACAAAGAATATAGAAAAAGATTTGCCACACGATACAATGAACTGAGAAAAACTGTGTTTTCCGAAGAATCGCTATTTCAAATGATTGATGAAAATGTGAAAACACTCGGAGATGCAGTTAAACGTAATAAAGAACGCTGGAAAAACACCGATGGATATTATCCAGACAAAACCACTTTTGAACAGGATATACACCACATCAAACAATGGCTTCAAAAACGATTAAAATGGCTGGATGAAGAGATGAATCGTCGCGCCTCGCGCTAACTTCAACACGCCTTTACATCAAGAAGCAAGATGCCCGATAACGGGCAAATCCTCATCGGATTCAAATCAAATTGAACAACAACTACCAAAACCGAGCGCAGTTTTTAAAATAATGTTTGCTTAAATTTTTCGAATGTATACCATAAGACCATGCAATTCTCACCAAAGACTGGACGTCCCTCTGCTATTGAGGTAGCGACTCGATTGATTGCACTCAGATTTGTAATTGGCTACGGAATGGCTAATCCACCACGCGACATGGTAAAACAGTGGTATGAATCTTTCAGTGAAAGCGATAAGGAGAATTTTATAATAGAGTCTGAAAAATTACGCGACAAATTCTGGGACCCTGTTCGCAACTCACCGCTATGGGATGCCTTTTCTCCATCAGAGAAACAATTGGCCATGAGTACAGCGTGGACAATGACCGAACAACAACAGATTGACACACTCTGGCGGCTTGAATCTTTTCAAGTGCTATTGTGGGCTCTTGGCATTATACATGGATTGCCCCCATACGATACCCCGGCCAATGCAGATTTGCTCGATAAACTCTCCAGCGAACAAATCGCTCAATTACTCGAATCTCCCACCCTCTTGCCGAATGAACAAATTGATGCGGCTCGCGAACTGGCTGAACTCTGGCACTGGCGCAGTCGAACCCGTGAATTAGTGGAAGGGGGATATCCTTTAGAAGTTACACCACAAATGGAAAAATCAGGACTTCGCACATTTGACGATATCGTAAGGTTCACTGCCAGACATGCTAAAGAACTTGGAAATTTTGAGATTATAGATGAAGATTTTGCCGCTCGCGGAAAAGCCTACCGAGACCTGACGCCAGAAGAGTGGGAAGAAGTAAAGTCAGTTTCTATAGAACGCCATTTTGCCCTGAATTGGCTGTGTGGTAGAGCGCCCAATAACGAATGGGATGAAACACCGACCGATACATAAACAAAAAAACAGCGTTCATTTTTTAACTGGTTTACCAGCCTTTTTCCAGGCGTTAATTCCACCTTTAAGATTGTAACATTCAACAAAACCAAGGTCGGACATTATTTTGCAAGCCGCCGCGCTTCGTCCTCCGCTGGCGCAATAAACAAGATATTTCTTATTTTTATCGAGCCTGGAAATTTGTTGTCTGAAGTCTGAAGAAAGAAAATTGATGTTCTTAGCGCCTTTTATAAAACCAGAAGAAAATTCTTCCTCCGTCCGAACATCCAGAATAATACATTCTTTTTCATTTAACCGTAATTCAAATTCATCAGGCGAAAGATTTCTTATATCTTCGCCACCCCCAACCGCTGATATCAATGAAATAATAAAATCTTTTATAGACATAATTTATAGTAAGTGATATCGCGTAAAATTCAAATTTATAGTCTTATTTATTAAACCTGAAATTCACAACATCACATTCCTGCATTATGTACGTTTTTGGTTCAAGACGAAGTTTGCCCGCGCGTTTTGCGCCTGTTTCGCCGCCATGCTGGATAAAATCATCCCAGCTGATGACTTCCGCGCGAATGAATCCCTTTTGAATATCAGAATGAATAACGCCAGCGGCTTCAACCGCAGTCATTCCCTGTTTAATCAACCAGGCGCGATTTTCTTTTCCGCCAACAGTAAAGAAACAGGAATAACCGCTCTCTTTTAACACACGTACAAGAAATGAATCAAAATTATTTAGTTCATCTTTTGAAGCAATTACAATTGGCTTTAAAGTGTAAAGAGTATGTATAGACAAAACTTTAAGTTCTTCCTGATTCATACCGTTGCCGCGCATGACCCTGCCCCCTTCGAGACACGATTTTGCCTTTTGCAAAACATCAATCTCGCCTGGCGGCGGATTCCGCTGGAGACGATTTTCTATGAACTCAAGGTCAAGTAACAGAAGGTCAAAGTAACCCTCTTCGGAAACAACTATGGCGTCAGCGGTCGGCAATTCCTTTGCTTCCGCCACGTCAACTTGAATATAAGTTTTTTTGTCGGCTTCAACAAGATTATGAGCCTCATCAAGCCTTGAATCTTTTACATTATGCTTACCAATTGGTATTCCGCTTATTCCAAACAAACAAACTTTCATAATAAAAACCCGCTGTTATGCGGTTTCTGATTAAATTATTACGGGAAATCAACCCGATGAGTTACACCGCAGAATTGCGAAGCACAAAAATATAATCCCTTTTTAAACTATTTCAATAGAAATAATGGTCCTTATAACAATACGTTATTAAATGTTGATTAGAAACTGCTGGAATAAGTCAGAAGACGCGCCCCTGAATTAACGAATATAAATGATATAACAAACGGTCGGGGATGTCCCCGTCCCATCCACAAAAAAGGCATCCCCCCCGGCTGGGAAAATGGAAAAATATATATTACATACTTGCAATGGATGGGAAAAATGTGGCGCCTCCCGGTGTAAAGCAAACTACGGACGAAAAGACGACTTAACAGTTTGCCTCCTTCCCAAAACGTAAGAACAAAAAATTATGTTGCCGACGCCCGTTTTAACCTATCATGAATTGCATCCCATTGCGTCTGCTCAGGCGGAGTTTGAACGATTATCCACTTAACTCCTTCTTCATCGCAACGATGGAGTTCAGCGTATAACGCGCGCGCATAAGCAAGGGCTTTTTTAGGCATCAAAATAGTTTTCCAGCGTCGCAAATCTTCTGGAAGATTTGAATATGCAAGAATTCGCGTAAACTCAGGCAAAGCCCCAAGTTCCGTTAATTTTGCAATTAATTCCTGCTGGCTCCGCCATTCCACGCAAACCAGCCTGGCAATCGGAGCATAATGCTTTTTAAAAAGTCCAGGACTTCGAAGCGTCCTGTTTTCGCGCTCTTCAAACTGTTCCCTGGACGGCTTCTTTCCAAGCGCGGCAAAAAGAGACTCCTCATGGATAATTCCAGGTCTGAGGACTCGCGGTGGATTGCTTGCAACATCGAACACTGTGGATTCTATGCCGACATGACACGCGCCCCCGTCAACTATCAATTTAATCCGATTACCAAGTTGCCTCAAAACATGTTCCGCCGTTGTTGGAGACACCCTATTAGAAATGTTTGCGCTCGGAGCAGCTAATGGAAACCCGCATTTCTCGATTATTTTTTGTATTACAGAATGGGACGGAAAACGAACACCAACAGTTTCGCCCCCGGCCGTCACAACTGGCGGAATTATTTCAGACTTCGGCAAAACAATCGTTAATGGTCCAGGCCAAAAATTATTGGCAAGTTTTTGCGCTTCACCCGACCATTGGCGGACACACCGTTTCGCCATGTAAACAGACGAAACATGCACAATCAAAGGATTGTTCGACGGTCTACCTTTGACGGCAAAAATCTTCGCCACGGCGTCCGGATTTAAAGCGTTCGCCGCAAGACCGTAAACCGTCTCCGTCGGCAACGCCACTACATCGCCAGCTTTTAATAACTCAACCGCCGCATCAACGGCTCGCTCAATTTCCCCGGGCTCAATTGCCCTTAACACCTTCGCCTGTATTTCAGTATTATTCATTAAAAACCAGACCGAATATGATACATCATTATAAATGATTTTGCCACAGCGTCCGCCCCATTAAAACACCCCTCTATTATTTTATCTGCCAGCCCGTTTCCATGAAGATTCGATTTCCTCAAGCGTCTTCCCCTTGGTTTCTGGCACATAGAAGAAAATGAAAACAAAACTTGCAAGACTGCAAATTCCGTAGACCCAGAAAGTCTTTGCCGCGCCAATTGATTCCTGTAGCATGGGAAAAGTTTGCGTAACAACCCAATCCGCCAACCATAGAAAAAAAATTGAAACCGCCATCGCCCTGCCGCGCAGTTTTGTAGGAAAAATCTCCGAATTGACAATCCACGACACAGGACCCATCGCCATCGCAAAAGCGGCAACAAACGACAACACTGCAATCAGCAAAGGAAAACCGTTCATACTCTTAAAAAAGAAAAAACCAATCAAACCATGCGCAACTGTTTGAACCGCCGTGCCGATTAATAACAACGGCCTTCTCCCAAAATTATCCACAAAACCTATTGCTACAAATGTAAACAATAAATTTATCGCACCAACAATCACCGTTTGCATAAATGCGTTATTCTGAGCCACACCAGACGCTTTAAAAACCTCTGGACCATAATACATTATCGCGTTTATGCCACTGAACTGGCTAAAAATCGCAAGAAGCCCACCCACAACAAGCGCACGAAAATATCCCCCCCCGAAAAGCTCACCCCACCTGCCCTCCTCTTCTTTTAAAGACTCCCGAATTTGCTCCACCTGTTTGCCAGCATTTTCTAAACCACCAATCTTGCTCAAAACTGCCCGCGCCTCACCATCTTTCCCAACCTTCATCAACCAGCGCGGGCTTTCAGGCATGAACATCATAATGATAAAAAAAAGCGCCGACGGAGCCACAAGCGACGCGAACATCCAGCGCCATCCCTTTGAGACATTCCACTCAACATCGCCACTCTGTTGAATCTTGTAGTTCACAAAAAATACAAGCAATACCCCAACCACTATCGCAAGTTGATACAGTGCCACAAGCCGACCTCGACTTTTCTCTGGCGAAACCTCCGCTATGTAAATCGGCGAAAGAATAGAAGCCGCTCCTATTGCCACCCCGCCAGCAAACCGCGCCCATGCAAATTGTCCCAACGATTGCGGCAAAGCCGACGCAAGTGAAGAAACAGCAAACAACAAACCGCACAAAGAAAGACTCCACTTCCTGCCAAGCCTATCTCCAAGCGGACCAGACAACATTGCCCCAACCATGCACCCAACCAGCATGCTCGACGCCGCCCAACCGGTCAAATCCGCGGTAAGTTTAAAATGCGTTTTTAAAAATCCTATCGCGCCGGAAACCACCGCAGTATCGTATCCAAACAAAAAACCGCCAAATGCGGCAACAAGACTGATTAAAACAACATAACCCTTCTGATATCCTGCGTTATCGGAATTCATAATTTAAATGGATTTATGCGTCTTTTATCTTATATCATCAAAAATAATCAACACCAAAATAACGGTGAACCCTCCAATAACTGGCAAACCTCCAATCACATTGTCTTCTGGAATCTCATTATTCTTTCAACAATGGCAAATAAGAAATACACTGATTTTCTGGAAGTACAGACAAAGACATTCTAATCCGCATGGTAAGGTATATGCACCTCCCGCCTGGACCGCGCCACCACCTTATAAGTGCAAGATAACACCTCACCTGCGGTTATGGCAAAAAACATAACTTCAACCATACATGCACACCACCACCACAACCAAAACAAAAAAAACATACACAACCGAGTTTATCCCAACAAACAAAAATTTCCTTTAATTTATAACAGAAGATGTTTTAATATTAATTCGGTATGTGTGGAATCATAGGATACGTGGGGGTGCGTGCCGCGGCTCCAATTTTGCTTGAAGGACTGCGTCGTCTTGAATATCGAGGATACGACAGTGCCGGCGCCGCAGTAATTAACAACGGAAAATTCGACTTTCATAAAAAGAAAGGAAAAATTGACGATGGTCTTTCAAAGTTAATGTCAGAAAAACCACTCTGCGGCAACATCGGAATCGGGCACACGCGCTGGGCAACACACGGTGCACCATCAGACATTAACTCTCACCCTCATTTCGACCACAGCAAAACAATCGCCGTCGTCCACAACGGCGTTATAGAAAATTACGACCGTCTAAAACAAAAACTTAAAGACCATGTTTTTGAATCCGAAACAGACACCGAAGTGCTTGCACACCTCATTGGCGAACATTATGAACGACTCAAAGAAAAAAACTGTGCTGCTTCCGACTCATGCGTATCAAATGAAAATACCCTGACCAAAGCAGTCATAGAAGCACTCAAAGAAGTCATCGGCACATACGGCATTGCCGTAATCAGCAAAGATTTCCCAAACGTAATTGTAACCGCAAGACGCGGCTCCCCAATCATCATCGGCGTTGGCGACAACGAACACTTCGTGGCAAGCGACGCCGTTGCTATCGCACCCTATACCAGAAACGTCGTATACTTAAACGATTACGACGTAGCCACCATTACATCCTCTGGTATAAGATTGCACAACCTCGGCTCGGACACCGCTAAAATTCAAATCAACAAACTCGAACTCGACCCCGAAGCCGCAGAGCGCGGCGAGTTCCCTCACTTCATGCTCAAAGAAATCTTTGAGCAACCCAAAACAATCCGCAACGCAATGCGCGGAAGAATTAATTTCGAAGAAGGCACCGCAACCTTCGGCGGGCTAAACATGACAATGACCGAACTCCGTGCAATTGACAGAATTGTCATGCCCGCCTGCGGCACAAGCTGGCACGCCGCCCTGATCGGCGAACATTATTTTGAAGAATTTGCGAACATCCCAAGCGAAGTCGAATACGCAAGCGAATTTAGATACAGAAACTCGCCCCTCGAAAAAAACACGCTTGTTTTAATTATAACCCAATCAGGAGAAACCGCGGACTCCCTCGCAGGCTTGCGCGAGGCAAAAAGACGTGGACATAAAGTCCTTTCCATTTGCAACGTCGTCGGGAGCACAATCGCGCGCGAAGCCGATGGCGGCATCTACCTCCACGCAGGACCAGAAATCGGAGTTGCATCCACAAAGGCTTTCACCTCCCAAATCACAGTCCTCGCCCTATTCGGCGTTCTAATGGGAAGAATCAGAAACCTCTCGCTAAACCGCGCATTGCAAACCTTAAAAGCCCTTGAAAACGTTCCTGACCAGGTCGAATCAATACTCGCCCAAAGCGAAAAAATTAAAAAAATTGCCCTTGAATACGCCTGGGCAGAAGACTTCTTCTTTTTAGGCAGACAATACAATTTCCCCGTTGCGCTCGAAGGCGCCTTAAAACTAAAAGAGATTTCTTACATCCATGCAGAAGGATACCCTGCCGCAGAAATGAAACACGGTCCAATCGCTATGATTGACGAAAAAACCCCCACCGTCTTCATCATTCCAAAAGACTCTCTATACGAAAAAAACCTTTCCAACCTCCAGGAAATCAAGGCGCGCAAAGGACCAATCATAGCCATCACTACAGAAGACAACCGCGAAATTGAAAAACTTGTAAACCACGCAATCTACCTTCCCCAAACCGAAGAACCATTATTCCCACTGCTCGCGGCAATACCGCTACAACTAATCGCATACTACATCGCCGTCGAACGCGGTTGCGATGTCGACAAACCGCGAAACCTTGCAAAAAGCGTAACGGTAGAATAAACATAACGCCACAGATTATATAAAAACATCGGCATTCCCATTATGAAAATCGTAGTTTTAGACGGCTACACCATGAATCCGGGCGACCTTTCATGGGATGACCTTAAATCGCTTGGAGAATGCGTAATCTACGATCGCACCCCAAAAGAACTCGTTGTGTCTCGAGCCGCCGGCGCTCAAATCGTTCTAACAAACAAGGCAATCCTGGACTCCGCGGCTATCCATGCCCTGCCTCAACTCCGCTACATTGGAGTCCTTGCAACTGGATACAATGTTGTAGACGTTTCCGCTGCCAAAGCACGCGGAATAATCGTTACAAACGTGCCAGATTACAGCACAATGTCCGTCGCTCAACTAACCTTTGCCCTGCTCCTGGAACTCACACACCACGTCGGACTTCACTCAGAATCCGTCAAACGCGGCGATTGGACGCGCTGTCCAGATTTTTGCTACTGGCTCTCCCCCCTTGTTGAACTTGATGCCCTGACCATTGGCATCATCGGTTTCGGACGCATCGGCAACACTGTTGCCAAAATCGCAAACGCATTCGGAATGAATGTTATAGCCTACTCCAGAAGCCTAAAAACTCAGAAAAACAAAAAGTCAAATTTGCTGAAATTAATGACATCTTCAGAAATTCAGACGTCGTCTCATTGCATTGCCCGCTCACGCCAGAAACAGCAAAAATCGTCAACAAAGAACGCCTCGCAACAATGAAACCATCCGCATTTCTAATTAATACAGGAAGAGGCGGACTCGTTGACGAAGCCGCTCTTGCCGACGCTCTAAACAACGGGACTATCGCCGGAGCCGCAGTCGATGTCCTCTCAACCGAACCGCCGCAACCAAATAACCCGCTGTTAACCGCAAAAAATTGCATCATTACACCCCACATCGGCTGGACAACCAGCGCCGCAAGACAACGCCTTATGAAAATCGTGGTCAACAATATAAAAGCATTCCTTAATGGAAATCCAATTAATGTGGTTAATCCCTGAACCTGCTGTATAATTCATATAAAAAGCAATATGCGATGATATGCGATTAATTAAAATATTACCAATTCTTATAACTTTAACTGTCTGCGCAAAAATTGCTGCGCAAAATGAAGCCACTACACTTGCCGCAGCGGATTCTTCCGCCAATCAATCCCCATCGGCAGAAGGACCCACCCTCGCCGCAGAAATCCGCAATCTTGCCCCTGATAAAGAAACAACCCTTCGGGGAATCCTCAAAATAAAGAAAACTAACGGAGAAACTACCCTGTACAAAATCATAAGCAAAATAATCCCAGCGCCAGATGGATGGGACTCCATTTACGAAACCTCAAACATCAATGAAAAACCTTATCAAAAACTCATCGTCTCCCATTCCAAAAATAAAGCAAACCATTACCTTTTAGAATCAATCAACAACACCGAAAATCATGTTATTTCAAATCCGCCACCTTCCACCGCATTCGCAGACTCCGATTTCTCAATAGGCGACCTCGGTCTTGAATTCTTCCACTGGAAAAAACAAACAATTCTCAAAACCGAAATGCGCAAAAGCCGAGTCTGTAAGGTGCTTGAAAGCGTCCCATCCCCGGAGGATAAAAACCTGGGATATAGCAAAGTGATATCATGGATAGATAAAGAAACACTCGGAATTTTAATCGCAGAAGCATACGATAATACGGGTAAAAAAATAAAACAATTCGAAGTGGGCAGCTTCCAAAAGGACGAAAACGGCAACTGGCAAATCCACGAGCTTGAAATTCGGAATCTTAAGACAAAAACAAAAACACAATTAATATTTCAAACAACCAACACCCAATAAGGAAGATAACAAACTTAAGTTTATTATTATCAACAAATTACAAATCTAATATATTGCTATTAGGTTGTTTTTTACCCGATTATTAATGGAAATAAAATTATGACTGACTTCAGGACTACCGCATCTGGACAAGCTGAAGGGCAATCTCTTTTTCAATCTGGGCGGCAAGGTCAATATCTGAATCTCCACCTTTTGTCCTTACTTGCACGGTAACCATCGAGACTTTGGGGTCCACTTCTGTTACTCGAATCCAAACTGTCCGCGTATCTACCTTGCCTACAAGGGATTTTGAAATTGTATCCTCGGACACAATTTTGCCAAAGCGGATAAGAACAACCTTGGAAGCCTCAAAAACCTGAGGGACAGTCCGTTCATATCTTCCCTCAATTTTATCCTTTTTGAAAGGGACACCCGCTTTAACACGTCCATCCACGGTTTTATAACAACCGCCAGTGATAAAAACAAAAACACATAAAATCGCCAATATTATATTTTTCACTTTCATAATTTCAATAAATATACAATATAATCGGCTGTCAAGTCAATTCAACCACAATATATTGAGTTTAAAAATTTGTTTCTTTTTTCTTATATAGTTCAGAAGTTTTGCTTTATAAAGAGAGTGTCAATCAGTGGTATTAAAATTTTATATTCACATAAGATATTGAATTGCAATATGTTATATATTTTTATCGGGGGACATTAACTAACGTTATTGACTATGTTATTTAATAAATGTAACCTAACTGAAAGATTTTTTGACATTATTTTAGGTAACCGGATAAAAAAATGCTTGAGGTATTAAAAAAATTGCTTGAATTGCAAGAGTGCGACCAGAAAATCCTCCAGACGCAAGACCAACTTAAACGTGTTCCTGTTGAGCGGCAGGTAGCAACAGAACGCGCAAATGCCGCCCATGAAAGAACTGAAGCCACACGCAAGAGAATCAAAGAACTTGAAACGCAACGTCGGGAATTGGAACTCAAGGTTAAAGAAAAACAAGAGCAGATAATCAAATATACCAATCAGCAATATCAAACCAAAAAAAATGAGGAATATCGAGCCCTTGCGCATGAAATCGAAAAGGCAAAACAGGATATTGTCGCCATTGAAGACCAGGAGTTGGTGTTAATGGAGGAAATCGAAAATCTTGAAAAGAATCTCAAAGAACACCAGCAAGAAGAATCTGCAATCAAAAAAGAGGTGGATGAGCAACTTACCGAACTAAAGAAACATGAGGATTCTTTGAACACAATGCTTGCTTCTCTGAAAACCAAACGGGATGCATTTGTGCAGGGTGTTGAATCTGGAATTCTGGCGCGGTATGAAAGAATTTTGAAAAACAAAGGGGGAAAAGTTCTGGTCGGGATTGAACGAGGCGTCTGCGGTGGATGTCACGTAAGATTGAACAGACAACTTGTTGTGGATTGCATGGCGCAAACAGATATTCTTTATTGTCCGAATTGCGGCAGAATTATATATTATACTCCAGAAATGGATGTTGCTATTGTTGAATAGGTTATGAAAAAAATCTTGATAATTATTTTGTTGGTTATTCCAATTATCTGGACAGGGTGCCAGGAGAAGAAAAAAGCGGAAGCACCTATAATACCAATTGATATTAAAAACGGCAGGTTGATTCAACACGAGGGGATTAAATATTATGTTCCGATTGAGCCTGGCGCTCACTCGGATGCGCCAGGGGAGTTTAAATTCGAATGCGAGGGGCTCAAACTTATAGTTTCCGATAAAAAGATTTACGTTAATGGGAAAAAATACGGTTCAGTCAAAGAAGGGGATGTGGTTTCGTTTTTGAATAAAGGATATGTTTTTGTGAATGGTCAGTTGAGGCAACCGGAAGAGTAAAACCTTTCTAACACAATCTTCGAACGACAATCAAAAATTGTATACTGGCAATCCGAAAGTGTTTTTTTGGGGTTTTTTGCACAGGTTTAAATATTAATTGTTAAGAGCGGTTTCATTACAGGTTTTATTTATCTTTCTTTTTTCCAGGGATTTGTTGTTATCGGTGTCTATTATAAAAAGGGGCGTTGTACCCTGCTTGCACGGTCTTGTCCCTGTCAAAAATCGTGCGGGGGTTGATTTGTTGAATTTTTTTGTCAGGTAAACAAATTTGTGTATGTTTTCAATCTCAAATTACTCGATGTCTACTTTCATCAGGCAATTGTAAAATCTGGATTTATTTGTCTTCTGCTATGAATGTGGCAACGATTGGTCTATGGTCGGAGGCAAGCCCCCAATTTGGCACAGCGAGTACATAAGTTTCGTTGGTAACCCATTCTTTTGCCATTCCGCGACTTAAAAGGATGTAGTCTATGCGGCTGTAGGTGTCTTCTTTGCCGTAAAAGTGCGTCCATGCAACATTGCGAGGGGAATATCCTGGACGTTCAGGGGGTAAATTATCGCCGTTTCTCTCCGCGGGTCTGGTATCAATTAATCCGGTTTTAGCGTTTAACCTGCCCAGAATGGTTCGGGTTGATATTGAGTCTTTTGTATCGTTGAAATCTCCGGCAACAAGAATATTCGCCTCAGGGTTTTTAGCCAGCCGCGCTTCGATTTTTTCCCGCAGTATTTTTGCCTCTTCCACTCGCATTTCTTCTTCGGCGGCTTCAGCAATGGCGCGTTTGGATTTAAGGTGGCATGTAAAGATGGTGAACCTGTATTTACTATTTACTTGAATATCAATTTCTCCGAATCCACGGCTTACGTGGAGTCTTCGTCCGCGCAAAAGATAAGTTTCGTTTGTATGAGAACGTCTTTCCACGATTGGGAACTTGCTCAAAACTGCGACAAAAATATTCGTGTCCCAGCCGTTTACAAATTCATAATGCGGGAAATCCAAACCGCGATTTTTCAAAAGGGTTTTCAATTCCATTAAAAGTTCAAGAGAACCTATTTCCTGGATAGCCAATACATCTGGTTTTAAGGCAAGTATGTTTTCGCATATTTTTTCTTTTGCGATTTTAGTTTTGACCGGGCGCCCCGACGCAGGGTTATTAACGTAATTTTCGAGATTATAAGTGGCAACGCGGAAGGTGTTTTCGCAAATCGCGATTTGCGCCGTAAGGACAATTATTAATGCAAAAAAGATGAACTTTTTAAAATTAAAACCAATCATATTTCACAAATAACATAACTATTTAAAAGGTCAAAACAGGGTGGTGGGTTCTCCGTGCGAGAGATTTTATGGGTGGTTTACAATAGTATGATTGTTTTTTTGTGGGAGGCTTTATTTTTGCCAAATCGATTCTATTGGGATGGCTCTGTTCCCGCAGAGGGGAGATTGCGGATGGGCAGGAGCATCTCTCTCCAGTTAATCAGTACCAAGAACTCTGATAGAAAAGATGTTTGATAGGAATGGATTTTAAAATTATTGAGCAATTTTTGTGATTGAAATTTTGGTGAATCAATTAGAATTAATGATATGACGATTTTTGAGAAAATAATTGCCAGGCAGATACCAGCCACGATTGTTTACGAAGATGAACATGTGGTGGCATTCAAGGATATTAATCCGCAGGCGCCCACGCATATTTTGATAGTTCCAAGGAAACCGATACCAAGGATTGATAGCGCCACGGATGAAGATAAGATGGTGCTCGGACATCTTTTATTAAAAGCCGCCGAAGTGGCAAAAAAGGCGGGGTTAACCAATGGATTTAGATTGGTTATAAACAATGGTCCGGACGCCGGGGAGGCGGTGCCACATCTGCATTGTCATATAATCGGCGGCAGGAAGATGGGTTGGCCTCCGGGTTGATTCTGGGGTGCCCGGGTTTGGCGTGCCGACGCATTGTAATCATGACCGAATCATTATAAGCAACATTTTAAATGGTATGTTTGCTTTGACGGCGTGGGGGATATTTGCCGGCATGAGGATTATTTCGCCAGTTTTAACGTTTTTTGGCGCGCCGCCGATAATGATTTCTCCTTCACCATCAACCACCTGGACAAGTGCGTCGAACGGTGCCGTGTGTTCGCTCAAACTTTGTCCGGCGTCAAACGCAAACACGGTTATGGTGCCTGTTGGTTTTCGCAATATTTCACGACTTACAATGGAGCTGTTCTGGTATTGAACCCAGTCTGCAAGTTTTACCGGTTCAGCCGTCAGGTTAACATTTTTAGAGTTTGAATGTTCGCAATTTTTCATGGGGCAATATCGCGCAAAAAGTCTGTTGGTGTTTTGATATGGATCAAAAATAAATTATTTAGTTATGCGCTGAAATATGGAAGTTTTTTAAATGTGAATCATTGTCCGTTCCACAGAATTGCGTTTAAAACAATTTGCGAATAGGTGTTGTTTTGAAATTCTTTGATGCTGTGGCCGGGGAGGAGGTAAATGATGGTCCCTTTTCCAACTTTTTTAGTCCAGCCGGCGTGTTGTTGTATGTAAGTTTTGCCGCTTGTTTTGTCCGTGTATTTTAATCCGAGTAATTTTTTTTGGTTAGATTTCAGAACGTGGTTGATGTAGACCTCTGAGTCTGTGAGATGAAAAGAGGGAAGGTTCTTTTTTTCTCCGTTTATTTCGAAAGGAATTTCTGCTGGATAGGAAATCTTGTTGGTTGTGATAAAGTGTTTCTGGTCGAGGCAGACTATATCGAGTTCGACGCCTTCAATCCATTTGTAGCCGCCGGCGTCAACATCGCCCTGGGGCAAGTCAACGCCGAGGAAATCGAACCAGTATTTGTTTTTCTTTTTTCCTGAACTTATGGAGTGGTGGAGAGGTATAAGTTTGCCGCCGTTTGTGGTGTAATCAATAAATGCTTTTTCGGCGGGTTCGTTAAGATTTCTGTGAATGTAGACAATAATGGCTTCATATTTTTTGAGGTCAGCGGGAATTTTTGTCTGGTCAATTATTTCTGATTCAATGTTAGCGTTTGTTTTTATGAATGCCGCGAGGGCTTGCATGGCTGGGAATTCATCGGCGACAATCAGGACGTCGGCTTTTACAGCCGAGGCGAGGCTTAGAATCAGGGCTATTATTGAAATTGCGATTTTCATAATTGTGGAACAAGGATGATTTTAGGCATCTTTTGAGATTATACAACAATAAATAAGTTTAATTTAAAAATGAATATTAATATTGATTTTTTCGTCTTTTTTTGTTAAACAATAGCCGATTTTTACTTTGATGTAAAAATTCAAACAACAATAAAAATATGAAAAAACACATTCTGATTAAAGGGGTGGCAACTGCGTTTGCGACGATAGTTGTTGTTTTTGCAACATGCGCAAGTCTTGTTGCGGCAGATAATGCAAAAAACGAATCCACAACTCCAAAGAAAACGCCTGATGTTATTTATGTCCCCACACCGATGGAGGTTGTTGAGAAAATGCTGGAGGCGGCACAGGTGAAAAAGGGGGATATTTTATACGACCTTGGTTGTGGAGACGGCAGGATTGTTGTGACTGCGGCAAAGAAATATGGCGTTAAAGCTATCGGTGTTGATATAGACCCGCAAAGGATAAAAGAGGCTAAGGAGAATGTGAGAACAAACGGTGTTGAGAAACTTGTAACAATTAAGGAGGCGGATATTTTTGCGGATGATTTTGATTTTAGCGACGCAACAGTGGTTACGCTTTATTTGTTGCCGGATTTGAACGTTAAGTTGATGCCAAAACTGGCAAAGTTGAAGCCCGGTACGAGGATTGTTTCGCATCAATTTGATATGCGGGGAGCAAAGCCTGTTGAGATTATTCATATGAGGGAGGGCGAAAGCGGTTGGTCGAGGACTATTTATAAATGGGTTGTCCCGTGGGAAAAGGAATAGGGTTTAGAAACTAAAACAGGAAAGCCGTCGGGGGAAATCCGACGGCTTTTTTGTTTTTTGAAGGGCGTTAAATAATGGATTTATCGTTGAAGTTGTTGATTTTTTAATGAGGAAAGGTATCATCGTTTTATGACCCAGCGCATTAAAAATCATGGCAGGATTAATCGTCGTTCTTTTTTCAAAAATCTTGCTGTGGCAGGAGGGAGTTTTGGATTGCTGGGCAACGGAATTTTTTCCCAGGAGGCGGGTGGACGACCAGAAAAGGCGGAGTTTATGACAGTTTTAAATCCGCGCTGTCGTGTTCCTGTGGGACTTATAATTGACGACTCCACGTGTCTGGTGAATTTGAATCGGTTTGCCATGCCGCAATTTGACGCGGCATTTAAAGGTAAAAATCTGGCGTATAAAAAAGACTGGAGGAAATGGACTATTGAAATTCCGGATTCATTTGTTAGGAAATTCGGGGAGTGGTGCGGTGAAAATGGAGTAAGAGGGAAATACAGCGTTGTTCCGTATCCGGCATGCGTCGGGCGGCTGGATAGAGTATTGCCTGGATGGACGCAGGATGAATTGGAGGCGAGCATTGAACTTGTCCGAAAATTGATGATGCCCAACTGGGATATTCATCCCGAGATGGTAACGCACACAAGGGTTATTGATTTGAAGACGGGACATCCATATCCGGAAATTTCTCTTAAATACATGGAGAATTGGGATTGGACGACTGGCAGAAGCGCCGAGGAGATTGCAGAGTACATGGCATACGCTTTGAATATCCTGAAAAATATTGGATTTTATTGTGAAGGCATAACAACGCCGGGAGGATTTGGCAACCGCGCCAGACCGCAACTTGCGCGGGCGACACTCGAGGCTGTTCGCGGTGTTTTCAAAGCCGAAGTTCCGCATTATTTCCGCGACCTTTATGACAGCGGAAATGCAAGTGTTTCGCCAAGGGTTGAACTTGCTTCCGGTCTTGATGGAGATGAACCGCGTTGTGTAGTAAGCATAATTGGTTGCACCGGCGATTGGACTGGCGGATGGGATTGTTCTGAACCCGAAGGTGCTGATAAGTTTATTGCACCGGACCTTTCATCGGGGAGGATGGTTGACGTTATTGCTCGCGAAGAACCTGCGTATATGGTATGTCACTGGACGGGGATTTACTGGAACGGGGAGGAGAAAGGGTTCAAGGTGTTTCAAGAAGTGGTAAAAAGGCTAAAATCCAGGTTTGACAATCTGATATGGATGAAGCTGTCTGACCTGGCGCGATACTGGGCGGCAAAAGAATTAACGTCGTTTGAGCGAGGAAATAATTTTATAAAAATTAAAGCGCCGTTTGCGTGTTCGGAGTTTACAATTAAGATGAAAACAAATTTACAAACGCCTATCTGCATTAACTTTGAAGGGAAAAGAGAAAATTTTGTCCAGGCTCAATCGGTTAAAATGTTGGAGGCAAATAAATGGATTCGCGAGGGGGAAAATGTTATTCTGTGTTTTAATCTTTCTAAGGGGGATAGCGTTATTGAAATGAAATTGGGATAAAATCAACACAAAAATTCCAACAATTTTTTCTTTAAAAAATTTTTAAAATTTGCATTTTTATTGCCCACGAGTAGGATTTAAAGGATTTGTTTTTGAGGATTTGTGTAAGATGAGTACAGTTGCAAAAATTGTTTTAAAATCGAAGGATGCGGAAAGGGTAGTTTCCGGGCATCCATGGATATATGCCACTTCAATCAGGAAAATTGACGGTCAACCATCCGATGGGGATGTTGTTTATATTGAAGATGGGAGGGATCGTCCGCTTGGCACCGGTTTTTATAATTCGAAGTCGAAAATTGTTGTTCGTGTGATTTCAAAAGATTTTGTTGAAATAAACGAAGATTTTTTTGTTGACCGTATCGCAAAGGCGCTGGAGGTGAGGAAAAGGCATTTGCCGGATGCGACGTCTTATCGCGTTGTTAATGCGGAAGGGGATTTTCTGAGCGGTTTGATTATAGATAAATATGAAGATGTGCTGGTTTTGCAGACGTCGTCGCTGGGGATGGATAAAAGGAAGGATATTATTACAAATGCGCTTGTGAAGGTTTTTTCGCCGCGCGCGGTAGTGGAAAGAAACGATATATCGGCACGAAAATTCGAGGGATTGCCGGATTCGAATGGAGTTTTATATGGCAACTTTAATGGGGAGGTAGACGTCAAAATAAATGGATTTGTTCTGCCAATTAATCTGTATGCAGGGCATAAGACCGGGCTTTACCTTGACCAGCAGGTCAATTATCTGAAGGTTTCTGCATTCGCAAATAACGCGAATGTTCTGGATTGTTTTAGTTTCTTTGGGGGGTTTGCCATTCACGCGGCGCGCGCTGGAGCCGTCCATGTCCACGCCCTTGAACAAAGTCCGGAGGCGGTGGAGTTGGGAAAGAAAATTGCCTCTGCGAACAATCTTTCTGATAAAATTTCATGGGAATCAATAAATGCGTTCGACTGGCTGAAGGCGGAAGCAAACCGCGTGGTAAAGGAAAAACTTGAACCGGTTTACGATTTAATAATTCTCGACCCACCATCGTTTACGCGGAATCGTCAGGCTGTTCCGGATGCTCTGCGTGGATACAAGGAAATCCATCTGCGGGCGTTTAAACTTATCAAACCGGGAGGGGTGGTGGCAACGTTCTGTTGTTCGCATCACGTGGATTTGAATCTGTTCCACGATGTGATTGTCTCTGCGGCGACAGATGCGCGCGTGTTGTTGCGCAGAATCAACCTTTATTCGCAGTCGCCAGACCACCCAATTATTGCGTCGATTCCTGAGACTGAATATCTGAAGGGCTTTGCTTTTGAGGTGTTGAAGTGATTCAGCGGTTGATTTAAGTCTGCAGTGAATTGAGGCGGTGTTGAGAAAACACCGCCTTTTTATTTTCCGGGGAGGCAAAGTAGATTTGCTGTTGGATTTGAATTATTCTGGATAGATTTTAAGGATGCTCAGCGAATAAGGTTTCAGGGTATACTCAAATTTGTTTTTTACCGCGATTTTAGAGGTTGTTGGGACAACGAAATCCGGGTTGTCAAAACTGTTTACGATATCCGGGTTTTCAGAGGCAAGGAGTGTTTCTTCGGCTTCAAATTGATTATTTGCGCCAAGGAGATTTATTGTTATGGGGAGCGATGAATCAGCCCCGTTGACCATTTTTATGAAGAGGATGCCGGTTCTGGAATCGCGGACACAGGATATTGCAAACTCTCTGGCGTCGCCACTTATGGTTGGCGAAATAAATCTATCGCCACGGGTCAAACTGAATAATTGCTGAACGTAATAGTTAATGGTGCGGACGATATTTGTTTTTGTGAAGTAAATCAGGTCTGGCTCCCAGCGGGAGTAGCCGCGTTTGCACAGAAGCGGGGCGTATGAAGCCATAACAACGATGTCGCCGTTGCGTTCAACGGATGTCAGAAACGCCGCTTCGGCGATGGCTGAACGGAGGGTTGTTCTGCGTTTTGCGTCATGGGCGGCGTATTCGCCGGCATAGACTTTTATGTCGCGCGGATATTTGTCGTAACGATTCAGGTTGTCCCAGAACCAGCGAGGCGACATGTAGAAATGTTCGTCAACCACTGGAATGCTGAGCTCGCGGGCAAATTTCCATCCTTTTTCAAAATCGTCGCCAGAAGGACGCGGGCCTGCGGTGCCGATGACAATAATTTCGGGATGTTTCTTTTTAATAGCGTCGTAAATCATTCGAAACCGTTCCATGAACTGCGGGGTAATTTTTTCTTCGTTTCCGATTGCAAGGTATTTTAAATTAAACGGCGCTGGATGCCCCATTTCTGCGCGTTTTTTGCCCCAAACGGTGGAGGCGTCGCTGTTTGCAAATTCAATGAGGTCGAGAACATCTTGAATATATGCTGGCATTTCTTCGAGCGAAAGGGCGCGTTGGCCTTCTTCCCATCTGCGGGTGACTTTTGCTCCTGAGTTCTGGCAGGATACACCCGACGGCAGAACGGGGAGCGGTTCGGCGCCGATGTCTTCGCAGAACTGAAAGTACTCGTAGAATCCAATGCCAAGCGTCTGATGATAATCCCAGATATTTCGCTGGGCGCGGCGGTATTCAATTGGGCCGATTGTTTCTTTCCAGCGGTAAAGATTATCCAGACCGTCGCCATGGACGAGGCAACCGCCGGGAAATCTTATAAACGCGGGTTTCAAATCCGCAATTGTTTGCGCAAGGTCTGCTCGAAGACCGTTTGGACGATTTTTAAAAGTTTTTTCTGGAAAAAGCGAAATCATATCCAGGGCAATCATTCCAGGATGAAACGCCATAATGAGGAGCGATGCATTGTCGTCCGAATCAGTAGCCTGGATGGTGGCGGTGTACTTTTTCCAGTCGCTGGTCAATGTTGGTAGTTTAACTTCGCCGAGGAGGCGCCCGTCCTTTGCTTCGAGACGTGCAACAAGCGAACCTTCCGGGTAAGCGAGTTGGCGGGCGTATAATGACAGGTTATATCGTTCGCCGGCGCGAATAACCATGCCATCGAACCCGGAATTTTTTAATCCTACCCCACCCCCACCTCTGGCGATTCCTAAAATTGCGTAATTGGGATTATTTGGATGGATTGGCTGTGCATTGTTGACAAAAACCCTGCCTTCGCTGCCATCGCGTTTGACAAGTTCCCACGCTGTAAGTGAATTCCATTCTAATCTATCCGCTGGAGAATATTCGAATGAGCGGTTTTGAACAAGTTCGGCGTATAAACCGCCGTCGGCGGCATAGTTAAGGTCTTCGAAGAAAATGCCTATCAGATGCTGGCTGATTTCTTTTCCTTTCTGGTTAATGTCCACTGTTATATCGAGCCGTTCTCCTTGAATGCGAAGACAAATGGAAAAGAACGCAAACAAAAAGTACGTCCACGAATTTTTATGGCAAAATATATTTTTCATGGTCATTATATTATTTAATTAACTTAATTATATTATTTTGATAAAATTTTGTGCAACAAGTTTTTTTAAATATTTATTCGACTGCAAGTGTGGGATTATTTTCTTTTTAAACGTTTTTTGTTTAACTCGACAAGTAATTGTTTAAGTGGGAGTGTGTTAACGACATCATCTTTTGTGAGCCATCCTTTTTTAGCGATTCCGGCGCCAAGGCGCAGGAATTTGACCTGGTCAAGTTTATGGGCGTCGCAGTTTATGACGCATTTTACGCCTTTGTTTTTTGCGTAATGCCAGAGGCGCCAATCCATATCGAAGCGCATAGGATGTGAGTTGAGTTCAATCCAGGTTCCTGTTTCTGCGCAGGCGTCAATGACTGCCTGTTCATTAATTTTGTATGGTTCGCGGTCAAGGAGGAGGCGACCTGTGATGTGTCCGAGCATATGGACGAATGGATTTTGCGCGGCGCGGATGAGGCGTTTTGTGTTGTCAGCTTCGCTGGATGAAAAGCCCTGGTGGAAACTGGCAACGACGACGTCCAGTTGAGCAAGAAGGTCGTCATCGAAGTCGAGTTTGCCTTCTGCGAGGATGTCTACTTCTATGCCTGTGAGGAGGCGGAAATCGGTTCCTGAATCTTCGAGTTTTTTGTTAATTTTTTTAATTTCTGTGATTTGTTTTTTTACTGTGGTTTCATCGAGACCTCCGGCGATATAGGATGTCTTTGAATGGTCTGTAATCGCCCAGTAACTTAAACCGAGTTTGTCCATGTATTTTGCGATTTCCTCGGGTGTTCCCTGTCCATCGCTCCATCTGGAGTGGTTGTGGAGGGAACCTTTGAGGTCTGTCCATTCAATAAGGCGCGGGATTTGATTTTTTTCTGCGGCTTCGAATTCGCCGTGGTCTTCGCGGAGTTCTGGCGGGATGTAAGAAAGTCCAAGTTCGGCAAAAATGTCTTCTTCTGTTTTGCATGGGAGGCGCAGGGAGGGGTCGCGAGTTTCTTCTTTTGAACGGAAAAGTCCGTATTCATTGAGGCGGAGTCCGCGGGCAATGGCGCGTTGACGCATGACAATATTGTGTTCCTTGCTTCCCGTGAAATAGGCAAGAGCGAATGGGAATTCATCGTCGTGGACGACGCGGAGGTCTGCTTGAATACCACCTTCGAGGATTACGCTTGCCTTTGTTTCGCCCTTTGCAGAGATGTTGATTATGCCCGGCTGTTGTGTAAAGAATTCAATCACGCTTTTAGGATTTTTTGAAGAAACGAGAAAATCCACGTCGCCAACGACCTCTTTAAATCTGCGCAGACTGCCTGCAGTGCTACATCTAATGACGTCAGGATGAGATCGCAATGCTTCAAGGATTGGTTCAGAAATCACAAGGGCGTCATAGAGAAGGTGTTTGGACGCGTATTGGCGCTTGAACGCGATGCCTTCGAGGATTTTCTCCTGTGTTTTATCGCCAAAGCCGTCCAGTGTAGCCACTGTTCCTTGTTTGCACGCTTCTTCAAGTTGTTCGATTGTTGTTATGTTCAACTTTTCGTATAGAGCTTTGACTTTTTTGGGACCAAGCCCGGGAATCTGGAGCATATCAAGCAATCCCGGTGGGAGGGAGGATTTCAACTCATCGTAATAGGGCAACTTTCCGCTGGTTACGAGTTCCACAATTTTTTTCTGGATGCTTTCGCCAACGCCTTTTAGTTCGCCGAGTCGGTTTTCCTGGACGAGTTTTTCGAGTGGTTCGGTGGTGGTTTCGATAGCCCGTGCGGCGTTTGTATAAGCGCGAGTTTTGAATGGATTTTCGCCTTTCAGTTCAAGCAATACGCCTATTTCTTTTAGAATTTCCGCAACCTGTTCTTTTTCCATATAATTTTAATTTAATCGCAAATCATGAAGTTGTGAAATTCAATTAAATGAAATTATATTGTTCTTCAGAACACAGAGGAAATTATATTTTGAAGTTTTTTAAGCAGTTCTCATAATTTTCTGCAAGAACTCTAATAATTGACATTAAATAAATTTTTGATACTTTGTAAAAGATTTTAATATGGCGCAAAATTTACATGTTGCAGTTGTGGGCGCGACGGGTGCCGTCGGCGTTGAAATGATTAAAACCCTTGAGCGGCGCAATTTTCCGGTTGGGAAGTTGACATTGCTTGCTTCTGCCCGTTCTGCTGGCAAAACATTGAAATATAAAGGGGAAGATGTTCCGGTTCAAGAACTTAAAAAGGACAGTTTCAAAGGTATAAATGTTGCCCTATTCAGTGCTGGTGGGAGTATTTCCAAAGAATATGCGCCAATTGCTGCAAAAGACGGGTGCGTGGTTGTGGACAATTCGAGCGCTTTTAGAATGGACGATAATGTGCCGCTTGTTGTTCCTGAAATAAATGGCGAAGATGTAAAGTGGCACAAGGGAATTATTGCGAATCCGAATTGTACCACAGCGATTACATTGATGGCGCTTTATCCCCTGCATAAAGCGTTTTTCTGTAAGAGGATTTTTGCGTCCAGTTATCAGGCAGTTTCTGGCACTGGCGCAAAGGCAATTGAGGAATTGCGGCGGCAGGTGAAACAGATTGTAAACAACGAACCAGTTACAATCGAGGTCTATCCGTATCAGATTGCGTTTAATGTTCTTCCGCATGTGGATGTGTTCCTGCCAAGCGGGTATACCAAGGAAGAAATGAAGATGGAAAATGAGGGCAAGAAAATAATGCATCATCCGACCTTCCGTGCGAGCGTAACATGTGTTCGTGTGCCGGTTTATCGTTCGCACTCGGTGGCTGTCAGCGCAGAGTTTGAAAAGCCAGTGAGTGTTGAAGCCGCACGGGAAGTTCTCTCCAGGGCGCCGGGGCTGGATATTGTTGATGACCCAGCAAACAAGAAGTATCCGATGCCATTATTTACATCTGAAAAGGATAATTGCGAGGTTGGTAGAATCAGAAAAGACTGTGCTCTTGACAACGGTCTGTGTTTCTGGGTTTCTGGCGATCAATTGTTAAAAGGTGCGGCGTTGAACGCGGTTCAGATTGCTGAGGAATTGTTGAAATATAAGATGCTCTAAGAAATTAATCTGCCAATCTTCCCACGATTTGAAAATGTGAATGGTGAGAGTGTTGCATCGGCTCAATGTTAGGTGCAATAGGTGTTTTTTATAAAAATTGGAGCGTGGCGGGAGAGAAATTCTATAGTTTAATATTATTTTAAGGATCAGGCTTGTTTGGAGATATTTATGTTAATCAGAGGATGTGAATTATCGCGCGTATTTTTTCCACTCAATCAGTTTGCCTTCCTGTGAGAATGTTAATCTCAGGAAACGGTCTGGCGCAGGAGGGTCAGTCCAGTAATAAGGGAGTGAACCCGGGAAATAGACGTAATGTCCTCTTGAATAACCTCTGCTTGTAAGCCATTCGCAGACGATGGTGCCATCCGAGAGTTTGGCGGATTTATCCGGGGGACCCATTTCTCGCACGGCGTCGTCGAATGTATAATTGCCGACTCGCGCGTTCCAGTCAATTTTTGGGCGAGTGGCGCAACCGCCAACTAAAATTAAAAAAAGAATTAATCCAGCTGTGAAAACCTTTATCTTGCCCAGATACATAGAACAATATCACTCACTTTCTTCAATCGGGCAAGGGGGCAATAAGTTGGGGTGGTTGAAATTTAAAAAGGGTTATTTTTTGCAAGTTTTTTCTGAATTATTTTTATTTATTTAAGGGGCTGTGTAAATTAACCAGACCCCTCCGAGTATGACGCAAATTCCGCATGCAATTTTAATGATTCTCACAGTTTGCGAATTATTGCTCCAGTTTACGTATTTTTGCACAATTTGCAGAGAAACTCCAGCCAGAACAAGCACACCACAATGACCAACAGAAAAAGCAAATAACAGGGCAAGCGCAAATATGAGGTTTGAAGAGGCAATATTAAAAACAACGCCTAAAACTGGAGCCATGTAAGCAAAAGTGCATGGACCCAGTGCAGAACCAAACAAAACTCCGAGAAAAAACGCGCCAATTAGATTTTTTTTATTGCCTGCGTTAACTTCAAAGCCTGTCCATGGAAGATGGATGACCTCCATCAAGTAAAGTCCGAGTATAAAAAATACAACGGCAAAGATGTAATTCCCATATTTACCAAAACTTCCCATAATTGAACCTGCGACGGCAGTAAGTCCACCAATTAAACCAATTGTAATCAATACACCAAATCCAAATAAAACAGATACGGCAAATGCGCGTTTAAAATTCTGTGTGGAATCTTTGCTTATGTAACCAACGATTAATGGTATGCCTGCGAGATGACATGGACTGAGCAAAACGCTCAATATTCCCCATAAAACAGCCGCGCTAATTGCGATTATTGCAGAACCTTTGACTGCCTCGGAGAGTGTTGTAAATAATGTCTCCATAATAGATTTGATTGTATTTTATGGGGTCAAAGTAGCAAATCAGATTAAAAACATCAGTTAATTTTAACGCCAAGTTCGCGCCATTTATTAAGGATTTCGTCTTTGCTGTAAAAACCTTCGTGACGAAAAAGTTCTTTGCCGTTTGCGTCCATGAAAATCTGGGTCGGTATCAAACGGATATTGAATTTGTTCGCCTCGGATGGATTTTTCCAGACATCTATAAATTCGACTTTAAATTTGTTTGAGTAATCGCGTTTCAACTCTTCCAGCACTGGCGCCATCATTTTGCACGGGATACATTTATCGGCGCCAAGGTCTATCAACTCAGGCAACTTATTTTCCGATGAACGATTATCGTTCTGATGTGAAAGTTGTGGATTTACTGAACTGTCTTGAACAGGGCTGTTTTTGCCAGAAGTGACCTGAGCGTTTTCTCTTGTGCGATGTTTAGCCACCAGAGCCGCTACGATTAAGAGAATAAGGCTTAAACCAACGATAATTTTGTATTTTTTTGAGCCCATATTAATTAGTTATTTTACTAAATAGCATAGTTCTGCAACTCTACAACGTCAATTTATTCTTGTAGTAGTAAGGTCGAAAAAACAATGGTGATTACAGGTCCAAATATTGTTTATGTGGCGCCTTTTTAAAATTGAACCTTAGGCGGTTCTTTTTGGTCCTGCGGCGCTTCAAAGAATGGTTCTGCATTAAAGCCGAGCATTTTTGCAAAAATCACTGCCGGGAATGTTTGCACAGCGGTATTTAATTGCAACACGGAGTCGTTGTATGCCTGACGTGCAAAAGCAACACGGTTTTCTGTGCTTGTTAGTTCTTCTTGAAGCGCAAGAAAGTTGCGGTCTGCTTTAATGTTTGGATACGCTTCTACTACGGCAAGCAATCTTGCAAGGGCGCTGGAAAGTTCGCCTTCGGCTTTTATCACATCGGCGGGGAGCGTAGCCTGTGTTGCTCTGGAGCGGGCTGAAATTACGGATTCAAGCACGCCTTTCTCATGAGCCGCATAGCCTTTTACGGTTTCGACGAGGTTCGGTATCAGGTCGTGGCGGCGTTTTAATTGAACGTCAATCTGCGCCCACGCGTTTTTAACCATTTGGCGGAGTCCAACAAGGCGGTTGTAAAGTGCAATTAAATACAGTCCCACCAATACAAATATGAGAATTAGAATTGCCAGAACAACTACTATTAAAGCTGAAATGCGCATGGTTTCAGTTTAATGGAATAATAAATAATGTAAACTAAATTGTTTAAAAATAGTGATGTGGCCGCAGATTTCCAGAAATTGAATTTTTTTAAATCAAATTCCGTTTTCTGGTTTTGCGTCTCGATTCATTAAATCTATGAGAGCCTTCGATGGGGATTTGCCTTCATAGAGTGTTGCATAGACTTCGTCAATGATGGGGGTGTAGACATTCAGTTTTCTTGCGAGTTTGTAAGCCGCTTTTGCGGTATGGTATCCTTCGACAACGTTTACCATGGAAGAAATAACATGTTCCACAGGTTCACCTTTGCCAATTCTTTCGCCAAATGTGCGGTTTCTGCTCAATCTGGAGAAAAAGGTAACGGTTAAATCCCCGACTCCGCTCAATCCAAAAAAAGTTTCTGGTTTTGCCCCGCAAGCAATGCCAAGTCGACGCATTTCGACGAGGCAACGTGTAAGAAGTGCAGACTTTGAATTATCGCCAAAACCAAGACCGTCGCAGACGCCTGCGGCGATTGCCATAACGTTTTTCAACGCCCCGCCAAGTTCAACGCCGATAACGTCATCGCTCCTGTAGACGCGCAGAATGTTTCCATGAAAAAGACTCTGAACTAATTTTGAGGTTTCTTCGCATTTGCTTGCGGAAACAACAGCGGTGGGAATTCCACGGGCGACTTCCGGAGCAATTGATGGACCCGACAGTGTGGCAATGCTTGCATGCGGAGCGTTTTCTTCCAAAATTCCGCTCATTGTCAGGCAAGTGTCATATTCGATTCCTTTTGTAACACTTACAGCCACTCCTTTGAACTCGCGCAGGTTGAGTGTAATCTCGCGGAAAACTTTAGACGGTGTTGCAATCAGGACGCACTCCACGTCTTTGATGGCGATTTGAATGTCTGATTGAAGTTGTATTTTTTCTGGCAGCGGAACTCCTGGTAAATAGCGTCGGTTTTCGCCATAACGTCGAATTTCCTCAAGGCGGGCGGGTTCATGCGCCCACAACACGACCTCGTTGCCGCTGTTGCAAAGATGTCTTGCAAGGGTTGTTCCCCACGCACCCGCACCAAGAACTGCTATCTTCATTTTCTATAATCTAACTTCTTCAAAAGATTCCTGAAAAATTAATAAAGTTTTAAATTAGCATTAATCGTGAATAAAGTCGTTAAAATATTGCATTCCTGTGAAATTTACTGGAAAAAATGCGCTGTATCATGAAGATTTTAACTCTTTATTTTGCTGAAAACCATTTTCTATTCGCGGTTTTGATTGGAGATGTATAATATTTTTTTGTTATTCGACCAATTTTTTTAACGCTTCAATTATCCATAACATGCCGATGCTGTCTGTGTAACAGTATGTTTCAAGTTCGTGCAATATCATTTCTTTTTTTTCATCTAAAACTTCGTCTCTAAACAATTTGATAAATTGTTTTGACGCTTCTTCTCCGTTGCGAATTGCAAAGTGAGTGTAGCCTTTGCCTGTTAGACAAGGGAGAACAGATTTCAGCGACGCACTCCCCCGTTGTGCGGGATGGTAATAATGAAGCGCTTTGAATGGTTCCAGAAGGTCGACCATCCTTTTAGAAACATCATCAACCCAGGCGCTATAATCGTGAAGAGCCCGAGCGCATGATTGCAGACAATGCTTTTCAAATTGCGCATTGTAGGCTATCACACTGCCGTATGATTGAATTTTTTCATTTAAAATCTTCATTATTTCACGTCGCGGGTCGTCATCGCCGCGAGCTATGTAATTGGTTGTTTGGACATCGCCGCCAGGGTGTTCCTGTATATTAAGCGAGAATTCGTAGGGGATTAACTCAAATGGACGTGTTCCTTTAAACAGGGGCAATGGAGAAGAGACGGTTTCAAAATCAATAAAATGGAGGGGGTAGACCAGTTTTCTTAAAAACTTTTTAATTGCAGGTTTGTTAACAAAAGGTTCGCCAGTTTTTGCCGAGGTTACCTGGATTTTTTGTCGTTCGGTCAGTTCTATTTCATCTGAAATCTGTGTTAAATCGCAAATGCCAGTCTCAATTAATTTCTTTATCTTTTTGCTGCCGCGATATAATGACAGAATGTTTTGTTCTGGGGGCATTTGCCAGCAATTTTCAAAAAACGGACAGACAAAGGGGGAAAGGCATCGTTTGTCGTAAACATGCGCGGGAGGCTCTTCAGACTTAATAATTCTGAAAATTTCTGAAACATTGTCTTCCACATTATTTACTCTTAGCGCAACACGCCCCGTAATTATCTGTTTTATGAAATAATTTCGTGGATTGAACTCGGATTCTTTTTTAAATTCGGGATTGATTCTTAATAAACTGATTTTTTTTAATTCAATCCCATTTTTTATTAACACAGCAGTTGTGAAGGCAATTTTTTCAATGAATAAGGGGTGGATGCCTTTTGTCGGGCAAACAAATATTAATTCTTTTGAATCTTCGCCCAACGGGGTAATGATATCTGCGACTGCGACGCCTATGCTTGAAGTAAAGCACGCGTTAAAAACTGTCTTATTTGAGCGCACACATTTCTTGCTTATTTCCACAGTCTCTTCAAGGCATGAACTTTCTTTGCCTGCGTCCAGATGGTGTGGAAACAATCCTTTTGCGAGATTAATCAGAGAATCGTCTTGCCATGGGTCGAGCAAGACACCATCCGTTAGATGCCATCCAAACCAGACAAGTCTCTTGCACGATTGGTAAGCCTTGTAAAACTCTGGGTCTAAATATTTTAAGCCAGTCTGGTCTTTCATTTCTGAAACCGGATTATATTAAATTTAATTAAATCTATTTCCCGAATGGTATATTACTTGCGTTAATTTTTAAAACATGAAAAAATTGGTTTTCCCGAAAAATTGGAAATTTATGAATAATAAAAATCTAAGCAAAATTGTTCTGTCTCTGATTTTAGCGTGTTTAATAGTAGAAACGACTTTTGCTCAAGATTTGACGCTTGGAGAGGCGCTTGATTATTCAAATGTCACATGGTTATACGGAGGAGATGCACCATGGATTGCGGTTCGGTCCCCAGCGCATGATGGGGTGGACGCTGCGCAGACAGGCAAAATTTATGACGAGGAGTCCTCAGCAATCGGAGCGTATTTTACAGGTCCTGGCAAACTCTCTTTCTGGTGGAAGGTTTCTTCTGAATTTAATGCAGACCTTTTATGGTTTTTTGTAAACGGAGAAGCCATTGATGTTATTTCAGGTTATACAGATTGGAAATATGTGGAAGTTCGTCTCTCAGACGGGCTCAACATGGTGGTCTGGGAATACACAAAAGACGAGACATTATCGGAAGGTCTGGATGCTGGATGGCTGGACGAGGTTAAATTCACGCCAGATAATCCCCAACCATCCCAGCCGCGATTAAATATTTCTTATTTCAACTTTGCGGTTGTATTGTCGTGGGAATTGCCGCAAAAAGTTTTTTTGCTGGAAGAAACCGATAACATGGGCGCAACATGGCAAAAATCCAGCATTCCAATGGCAACAAACAACAATATTGTCGTTGCGGTTGTCACAAATCTGGTTTCTAAAAAATTTTTCAGGCTTAAATCGGATTAAATTTTCGACAAACCTTTCTTGAAATAAGCCGAAACAAATACTAAAAATCGTTTTATTAATAATAGATGAATGCGGAGAAAAAAATTTTATTATCATTAAACACGTTAATAATATTATCCTGTTTCATTGCGTTCATAAACGTCATTGATGCTCAAGGTGGTTCCGCCACTCTAACCGCCTGGGGAAACAATAATAGCGGGCAGACGAATTATCCTTCTGGACTGACGAATTGTTATGCGGTTGCCGCAGGGGCTTATCACTCGATTGCTGTTTTGGACACTGGCAGAGTGATTGGCTGGGGAAACAATGAGGTTGGTCAATTGAATATTCCGATGCAAGCTACAAATGTTGTAGCTGTTTCAGCTGGATATGCTCACACGGTGGCGCTCAGAGGCGATGGCACAGTCGTTGCATGGGGGCAGAATGATTCCGGGCAAACAAATGTTCCCTCTAATTTGAGCGGGGTTGTAAAAATTGTGAGTGGAGATAATTTTAATCTTGCCCTGCTTTCCAACGGGAGAATTGTTGGCTGGGGCGGTCCATCTTATGGAACAAGTCCATCGAAACCGCCGTCTTATTTAACCGATGGTAGTATGCCTGTTATAGCAATCGGCGCGGGGAGTTCTTTCGGGATGGCGGTGGACGCGTATGGCAGGGTCCACGTCTGGGGAACAACAGACCCGCGCGTTTTGCAAATTCCGTATTATCTTACAAATTTCCAGTATCGCGCTGTCGCAGTAGCTGGAGGAACAGCGCATTGTCTTGCCTTGCTTGATAATGGCGCAGTCGTTGGCTGGGGAGATAACTATTATGGGCAGGCGAATGGTTTGAGTGGAGCAAAAGCCGTTTTTGCCGGCGGAAATACAAGCGGGGCGATAATGCAGGACAATACGGCAAGAATCTGGGGCGATAACACCCACCGCCAGCTCAATCCGCCAATTACTTTGACAAACATCGCCGTGCTGGCGCCTGGCAGTATGGGACATTGTCTGGCTCTTTATTACGAACCAGTTAAAATAACATATCAACCGCAAAGTCTTGCTGTAATTCAGGGCGGAAGTGCTGTCTTTACCGTGTCAGCAAATGGAAGTCAGCCAATTTACTACCAGTGGAAACATCAGGGGACAAACATCCCGTATGCCACAAACTACATTTTAAACTTATACAACATTCAATCCAACCAGGCCGGGGCTTACACGGTTGTGGCTTCAAACATGATAAATTCGGTTACAAGCGATTCTGCAACTTTAACCGTGCGGGTGCCGCCGATAATTATTTCACAACCAACGAATCAGTCCATCCCGCTGGGTGGGAACGCGCAGTTTGGTGTAACCGTTCAGGGAACATCTCCGTTTTTCTATCAATGGCGGAAAAATGGGACAAATATTGGAGTAACGGTAAATCCGTATATAATTCTCAACGCACAGGCATCCGATGCTGGTTATTACTCTGTAGTTGTTACAAATATAGCTGGCAGTACGACAAGCGCAGTGGCTCAACTTATTGTAAACCTCCCGCCAAGCATAATCACACATCCAAAAAGCCAAACTGTCCCTGTCGGAGCAAGCGTTACATTCACTGTCATTGACAGCGGTGGAGCGGCATATCAGTGGCGAAAAAATGGATTAAACATAACGGGAGCGACAAATTCATCTTATTCTATATCCTCGGTAAAATCTGAAGACGCGGGTTATTATTCTGTTATTGTAAGCAACCAGGGCGGGAGCGTTACAAGCCAGAGCGCTCTGCTTACAGTGGTTGAATCATCAAATACACAGGGAATGATAACGGTGTGGGGGGAAATATCCAATATGTGGAATGGATATGAATACGTAAATGTTCTGCCACCTGGCGGATTGACAAATATTTCCAGAGTGGCGGCAGGTGGATATCATTGCCTTGCGCTTTTGCGTAATGGCAAAACAATTGGCTGGGGAGACAATCGTTATGGACAATCGGCGGCTCTTTTTGAAAATGTAAAAGCCATTGCCGCAGGGTTGAATCATTCACTAGTGCTGTTTAGCAATGGTGCCGTTTATGTCTTTGGAGATTCAAGTTATGGACAAACCAACACACCGTCTGGATTGACAAACATAGTCGCGATTGCGGCCGGGTTGAACCACTGTCTTGCTTTGCGTTCCAATGGAAGTGTTGTTGGCTGGGGGAACAACACATATGGGCAGGCAACGCCTTTGCCTGGACTTTCAAATGTGGTTGCAATTGCTGCGGGTGCTGAACATAGTCTTGCTCTCAAATCCAACGGCGTGGTTGTTGCCTGGGGAAGAAATGACGATGGGCAAACCCGCGTTCCTTCCAGCTTGACCAACGTTGTCGGCATTGCCGCAGGCGAAGGGCATAGTCTTGCGCTTCTTTCTAATGGCAGAGTAATTGGTTGGGGAAGGAATAATTACGGACAATCCACACCGCCAGAGGGGCTGTCGAATGTGATGGCGATTTCTGCTGGCAAGAATCACTCTGTGGCGTTGCTCTCAAACAATACAGTCGTTTGCTGGGGAGCAAACAATTATGGGCAACTTGAGCAGTCGACCAACATCATCGGTGCGGCGTTTATTTCCGCAGGTCCCAATTACACGATTGCAACGGTATTAAAACCGTTGAAACTGAGTATAGCAGTAAAAGAGCAAAAAATTTATGTTAGAAACCATGATTATACTTCCATTGAAGATTGGCGCGTTTCATACATAAATCTATATCAAACCACAAATATTTTCGATTCAACATCCTGGATAAAAAACACATCCAGCCCCAATTATTCGAGTGGCGCCTTGATTTTTCCAGTTTCAACCACGAATATTCATAGACTTTTTTATAGAATTATAGAAATTCCATGAATCCATTTGCGAGGGTTGAACGTCTAATTATATGAACGGGATTTAAATCCTTGAAGTTAAAGAATATTGTTATATAAGTTTTTTATGAAGAGTTTTGAATCTTCAAAACAAAAATCTGATGCTTTTACGCTGATTGAATTGCTTGTTGTGATTGCAATCATTAGCATACTTGCGAGTATGCTTTTACCAAGTCTCGGCAAAGCGAAAGAAAAGGGGAAAAGGATAAATTGCGTTAGCAACTTGCGTCAGGTTGGTATGGCTTTGAACATGTGGGCAGACGACAACGAGGGGAAATATCCATGGCGCCTTCCGCCCAAAGACGGCGGCACACAGTCGAGCCCTTACGTGTGGGAACATTTCATGGCGGCATCGAATGAGCTTGTAACTCCAAAAATACTCCGTTGTCCATCCGATTCAGATAAATCAGTCGCTTATGAATGGACGAAAGTAAACGGGATTGGTTTAGGGGGAGAAGGTGATAATGCTATTAGCTTTGCCATAGGCACTGAAGCAAAACCAACATCTCCTCTTATGCACCTTGCCGCCGATCGCAATTTGAAGGGAAACGGAGACAACTTCTACTGTGGACCTGCAAATATTGCAAACGCGGTGACTCAACTTGGGACAAACGGCACATGGAGCGGCAGTATCCACCAGAACGCAGGAAATATGCTTCTAACCGATGGCAGTGTTCAGCAATACAGTCAGAATGGTTTGCGTAAACATCTGCAACAACCAGGTTTGTCCTACGACGATGCGAATTTCTCGAATTGCATTCTTAAACCAAGATAATACGGGAGAGATTAGTTTCAGGGTTTAAAAGTCTTATCACTCCAATTCAGAAATCCATGGTCCTGTAAGGGTTAAATCATCTATCCAGAATTCCATTTCTCCCTTTCCTGAAAATTCGAATATTAAAAGGTCAATTTCCGAAATGTTTGCCTTTGGAAAATCCGAAAATTTTACTTCGACGCGCGTCCAACGGTTTGAGAGTGGATATTCAAAGGTTTTTTCCGACATGCTCTGTTTATCAGTCCAGGCATGCGATGCAATGGAAAACCGCGCTTTTCCTTCGCCTGTTCCTGTTCTTAACCAGACAGCAAAACCCTTTGCGTTCCAGTGTGTGGCATGCCATCCGCGAACGCGGGTTGTCCCAACGCTAATTGAAGTCCTGCCAGCTGGCAATGTAACGCACAATGCAGATTTTCCGTTCTTCGGTTCAACATTCGTCCTTAAGGGCTGAATCTCAGGGTATTTGCTTAAAATTTGCCAGTTTATTGTCGTTTCTTCAAAACCTTCTAAAAAATTCCAAAACGGTCTTGATGGCGCTTCAAGACCGAGTTTGCGCGGGGTGCATGCCCTAAGCGCGGAAACGTTTGTATAACCGTCTTTTACCGCTGTGCCAAAATAAACCACAGGGACATCAATATCATCAACGGGCAATACGCAATTGAAAAGGTTACCGCGATAGAGCATCGGGGAATATCGCCATTCGCGAGCGGTTGTGTGGCTTAAATAATCAACGCTATAAAAAACTGTTGCCGTGAAATTTGAAATTAATTCTTCGCTTGCCCATGTTATTTGAACTTTGCCAGCAACTGCTTCGGCGTTAACATTGGTAAACAATGTAATGTGAGGCGTCTTTTTTTGAATAAATATGGGATATTCTATTTTGTTTGTAACAGGAAAGTCTGCCTCTTCAGGTTTGGGTCCCGCAAAGCCAGAATATCCGATTATGAAACAGAGAACTATGGTGATTTCGGAGAAAAAACGACAAAACAGCATCACGAACCCTGTCCTTTTGACGATTTTCCTGTCCCTCCCTTTTTACCGCCAGCAACAAGGATGGCGCCGCTGAGCACGCCAATCGCAAAAAAGGCAAAATACATAATCGCCGCAGGCAGGGTGATTTTCCTGGGCATCACAGGCGGCAGTCGGAAATCTATATTGCCTGGATTGTTTAATCCCATTAAAACTAAAAAGCCAAGCATCACAATGATAAACAAAAGTTTGAGAACCAATTTTGTGTTCATAGAACCTCCTCAGGGTTTATTTTGTTCATTCGTTTCTTATTTTACTGAGTTTACCGAAAAATTTTCTCATATTATATTTTCGTTAAAAAACCAAGAACTTATTCTCAATTTACGACAATTAATGTCAATATAAAAACTATTTATGAGATTGCTGAAAGAATCTGTGAAAATTGGCGTGTGTGGTTTTCCAGCATCTCGGAAAGACTGTTTTAAGTCCTTTCATGCGGTTGAAATTCAACAAACATTTTATGATATGCCGCAGGTCACCACACTCGAAAAGTGGCGTAAAAACGCCAATGAACGGTTTGATTTTACAATAAAAGCCTGGCAGATAATCACCCACGAATCAAAAAGTCCCACTTATAAGAGGATGAAGGCTCAAATTCCTTCTTCTGAATTGTGGCAGGTGGGGAGTTTTAAACCGACAAAATGGGTAATTCGCGGTCTGGAAAAAACTATGGAAGCCGCTAAAATATTATCTGCAAAAGCAATTGTGTTTCAATGTCCTCCGTCATTTTTGCCAACTATTGAAAACATTGAAAACATTTGCAAATTCATGGAAAAAGCAAATGAATTAAAAAGCAAACTCAATCTATGTCCAGTTTTTGCGTGGGAACCGCGCGGAAAATGGGACGATAAAACGATTGCGGAAATCTGCGGCAAATTCAACCTTATCCACGTTGTTGATGTATTTGAAAGGCAGTCTGTAACCGAAAAATCTTTCTATTTCCGACTCCATGGAGGTTATGGATACGACCATGTTTACAGCGATGATGAGCTGGCATCCTTGATTAACTGGTTTGATAAATACGAAACTGGTTATTGCATGTTCAATAATAGGCAGATGTATAACGATGCGCGGCGACTCATCGCCCTGTTTTCTGAAAGCGACTGAGACAGATTTTTCGAATGTTCAGAGACGAACGTATTTTTGAGATGACATTTCCAGAAGGTAATTTAAACTAAAAACTATAATTTTGGTATTTAGTGATTATTCAATCTGGACATTAAAAAATTCGGATTCATTATTTTGTCATGAAGTTTTCGGACTTTGTCCATTTACATCTGCATACGGAGTATTCGCTGTTAGATGGCGCTTGTCGGTTAGATAAATTAGTCGCAAAAGGGCATGACCTGCGATTCAAGGCAATGGCGATAACCGACCACGGCGTTCTCTACGGTGCCATTGATTTTTACAAGGCGGCGATGGACAAGGGTATTAAACCCATCATCGGATGCGAAATGTATGTGGCTCCGGGGAGTCGGTTTGAAAAAAAGACCACTTCTGGCGGACGGGATGTTTATCACCACCTGGTCGTACTTGCAAGGGATGAAATTGGTTATAAAAATCTAATCAAGTTGTCCACAAAATCTTTCTTTGAAGGTTACTATTACAAGCCACGAATAGACAAAGAATTACTGCTCCAGCACAAGGAGGGGCTTATTCTACTTTCCGGGTGTCTTGCCGGCGAAATTCCCACGTTAATTCTGAACGGGCAATACAAACAGGCAAAGGACACCATTGATTGGTTCAAGCAAAATTTCGGAGCCGACAATTTTTACCTTGAAGTTCAGAATCACGGCAGTGAAGAAGACGCAAAAGTGAATCGTCAACTCATTCAATATGCACGGGAGTTTGGTTTAAAATTGGTTGCAACAAACGATGTTCACTACATTGAAAAAGAACATGCCCACGCGCACGATTGTCTGGTCTGCATAGGGACTCAAACTACAATTCATGACCCGAACCGATTGAGTTTAAGTTACGCGCCAGGGCAGTATCACCTGCGTTCGGAAGAAGAAATGAGACAGATTTTCTCCGAAATTCCAGAGGCAATTACCAACACAATGCTCGTTGCCGACATGTGTGCACTTGAATTTGAGTTCGGCAAACTACATTATCCCGCTTTCAAAGCCCCTGCCCCATACACAAATGAAGAATATCTCTATAAATTGGTGGCAGAAGGGATGGAAAAAAGATATGGACTCAAAACCCGCGTAGAAAACGGGAGATTTATTCCAGTTGCCATTGAAGATGCCCGCAAACTTCCGACATTGCAAATTCAACCATCCAAGGACATTAATTTTTCTGATATAAACTCAAAACCTGTTGCCGACGCCATAAATCTGCTACTTCAAAGACTTGAACATGAATTAAAAATTATACATAAAACGGGGTTTATCAGTTACTTCCTTATTGTGAGCGATTTTGTGCATTATGGCAGAAATCTTGGCGTTTCATGCGTGGCGCGTGGTTCAGCCGCTGGCTCTCTGGTTACTTATCTGCTGGAGATTTCCAATGTTGACCCAATTAAATACAATCTTCTGTTTGAGCGTTTTTTAAATCCTGAACGCATAAGCCCGCCAGATATCGACATAGACTTTGCGGATGACCGAAGAAACGATGTTATTGAATATGTGCGAAACAAATATGGACGGGATTGCGTAGCGCAGATTATAACTTTTGGCACAATGGGCGCCAAAATGGCGATTCGCGATGTTGGCAGGGTGATGGGGCTTTCTTATGACGAATGCGACCGTTTGGCGAAAATGATTCCGAGCGAGGCGAATGTAAATCTTTCAAAAGCCCTCGAGAAATCAGCGGATTTAAAAAATTTATATAACAGCAAAGATACTATTCATGAACTTATTGATACTGCCCGCATTCTCGAGGATTTAACGAGAAACGCATCTGTTCATGCCGCAGGAGTGGTGATTGGTCCTGAATCGCTTGTAAACTTAATTCCGCTCAAACAAGACGAAGATGGTTCTGTTGTAACACAGTATGCAATGGGACCTGTAGGCGATTTGGGCTTGCTCAAAATGGACTTTTTAGGGCTAAAAACCCTGACTGTTATTCGCAATACGTGCCAGATGATTAAGAAAACGCGCGGAATTGATGTTAAGATTGATCAGATTCCGCTCGATGATGCAAAAACTTATGAACTCTTAAACCGCGGCGAAACAATAGGCGTGTTCCAGCTTGAATCCAGCGGCATGCGCGATTTGTGCCGCAGATTCCAGATAAAATCAATCGAGCACATCACAGCACTTGTGGCGTTGTATCGTCCGGGTCCAATGGACCTCCTCGATGACTTTATTAAAAGACGGCATGGCAAAGCGCCGATAGAATATGTTCATCCGCTTCTGGAAAGTATCTCAAAGGAGACATACGGCGTTTTAATCTATCAGGAACAGGTCATGCAAGCGGCGCAGATTCTTGCTGGCTATACGCTCGGTGGTGCAGACGTTCTGCGTCGCGCCATGGGCAAAAAGAAACCGGAAGAAATGGCAAAACAACGGCAGAAATTTGTCGAAGGGTGCCATAAGGTCAATAAGATATCCGAGGACAAAGCCAACGAAATTTTCAATATTCTCGAGAAATTTGCTGGCTATGGATTCAACAAGTCCCATGCCGCCGCTTACGCAATCGTTGCTTATCAAACTGCATATTTAAAAGCGAATTTCACTGTGGAATTTCTCTCTGCAATGCTCACAAACGACATGAACGACACCGATAAAGTGGCAGTCTTTGTGGATGAAGCGGAGCATTACGGGATAAATGTTTTGCCCCCGGATATAAATGAGAGTGAAGCAATGTTTGCCCCGACGTCGGACGGAAAATCTATCAGGTTCGGTCTTCTGGCTATAAAAGGCATAGGCGAAGCCGCAGTCCATGCCATAATCGAGGCACGTCAAAAAGGAGGAAAATTTAAATCCTTGCTGGATTTATGTGAAAGGGTGGACACCCGTTGCGTTAATAGAAAAACGCTTGAAGCGCTTATTAAATCTGGCGCATGCGATTGTTTTGGAAAAACCCGAGCAAGTATGCTGGCGGCTATTGACCGTGTTTTGGCGCGCGGAGCAAGTATTGCCGCAGATAAAGCCCGCGGGCAAAATCTCTTGTTCGATTTATCCAGCAACACAAAGACAAACGAAATATTCGAAGAATTATCCGAACTGCCTGAGCACGAACTCCTCGCGCATGAAAAGGAATTGCTTGGATTTTATGTTTCAGGACATCCTTTAGGGGCTTCGAAAGACCTTCTTTCAAAATATTGCACATATACGGCAAACCAATTGAGCCAACTCCCGGAACGAACGGTGGTAAGGTGCGGGGGAATTGTTACAACTGCAAAGTCGGGCATTTCTAAAAAGAACAATAAACCCTATGCCACAGCCACAATCGAAGATTTGACTGGCTCCTTTATCGTTATAGTTTCCAATGATGCCTTTGAAAAAGCCAGACCGCACCTTGAAACCAATAAAACTGTAATTGCAATAGGAGAAATTTCCCTTTCTGAAGACAAACCAAAAATCTTTGCCAGGGAAATTTTACCTCTGGAACAGGCTCCAATTAAATTCACAAAAGAAGTCCACATAAGGATTTATGAAGATGAAATCTGCGGTGAGAGTCTGGAAAAACTAAAAAGCATCTTTTTAGAGCATCACGGGGAATGCCCGGTTCTGCTATGCATTGTTCATAGCAAAAACTGCCTGGTATATATAGAAACGCATGAAACATTTTTTGTAACACCATCTATTCAATTGCAGAAGGCGGTAGAATCCTTATTTGGCAAGGATTCTTATTATGCAAAGGTTGACAAAGACTTAAGCGAGTATAAAAATAAACCATGGTTTATTAAAAATGGGAAAAACGGAAATGGAGATTCAGAATAAAGTTTATCGGCTACAAAAAAACAATTTGAAAAGTCAAAAATTTGAGTTATTTTAAAAAAGTTATTGACAAAAAGGTTAAATATTGGTTTATTCTTTGGCTCTTAAATGAATTAAGGTTATGTACGCTGTTATAGAAACCGGAAGCAAACAATATAAGGTAAAAACCGGCGATAAAATCGAAATCGAAAAACTCGAGGTCGAAGCCGGCAGTGTTGTGGATTTTGATAAAGTTTTGCTTGTGAACAAAGAAGGCAACGTTGTGGTGGGCAACCCGACAGTGCCGAACGCAAAAGTTGTAGGCAAAGTGCTCGAGCAAAAGAAGGGCGAAAAACTGATTGCCTGGAAGATGCGTCGGCGCGAAGGATATCATCGCAAGGTTGGTCATCGCCAACGTTTAACTGTTGTCCAGATAGAAGAAATTAAAGCTTAAACGAAAATTTAATTCAGGCTTATGGCGCATAAAAAAGGTCAAGGTAGCACAAGAAACGGGCGCGATAGTAATAGTCAACGTCGCGGCGTAAAGGCTTTCGGCGGTGAGTTTGTTACTGCAGGTAGCATTATTGTTCGCCAGTGCGGTAGCAAGTTTGTTGCTGGCAAGAATGTTGGGACAGGACGCGATTGGACACTTTTCGCCTTGGTTGACGGCAAAGTGACTTTCGATAAGGACGGGCGGCGGGTAAATGTTGTTCCCGAGCAAATTACAACCAATCCGCAGTCCAATTAACACAATTTAAAAATATTCGATAAAATGGCGGAGGCGATGTCCTCCGCTTTTTTATTTTATTACTGTGTGGATAAAAAATTTTAACCATTATTATAAATAATGGCGTTTTGCGTATCTGTAGTGGATGAGTCTTCAGTTTGATTAATTCTGTGTGCGGGTTTTGTGTATGGATAAATCCATTTTACGGACGAACGTAAGGATGTCCATCTCGCGTTGTTTTTTTCTTTAAAAGGTCCTCTATCCTATCATACAAATTTTGCTTTAACTTCCGAAAATTGAGCGAACAAAGGCAAGTTGTTCGCGGTAGTCAGGGACAAGTGATTTTGGTGCGGCGCATTCTAATTGTGTCCAACCGCTGTATTCAATTTCGTCCAGCGCTTCGCGAACCCGTTTAAAATCAATCCGTCCTTTGCCGAGCATGAAACCGCCGTCTTTAAAGTGGATTTCGCAAATTTGTCCCTTCAACATGCGGATTTCTTTGTAAATATCGTAGCCTTTGTCGGTGGAGTTGCCGACATCGTAATATACCTGAACTGCCTTTGAGCCGACGCGGTTGATGATGTCGAGGTTTTCCTCGGCGCTTAAATAATTCTCAATGCCAAGTATGATACCAGATTTTTCTGCGCGTGGGGCAAGTTCTTTTAGAACCGCCACGGTGCGTTCTATTCCTTTTTTATCGTCTTTAAGTTCGCCGTTGCCAAATTGTGCGATTAAAATGACTTTCACATTCAGCGCTTTTGCGGATTCAATGGCGTCCAGAACCCAGAGCGCAGAGCATGGTTCGCTTTTCAGGGGGATGTTATTCAATACCGCCATGGCAAGCGAGGCTATTTCAACGCCGGTTTTTTTCGACGCTTCAATGTAGGCTTTCTGGACATCTGTTTTTCGGAGGTGAAGTCCATTGCCAGGGTGCCCAAGGTCAACCTGGACGCCGTCCAGCCCGATTTCCTTTGCAACATCGAAACAGGATGGGTCGCCTTTTCTTAACGACCACTCACATGCTCCGATTTTGAATCTCCGCGAATTTGAAGCCGAGAACAACGGCGAAACTGCGCTCGAAAAAGCTACAGCCGACGCGCCAATTCCAACACGTTCAAACCATTTTCTTCGGGATAATTTCATACCATTTAGGATTAACTCCCAGAAGAAAATGTCAATTGAATAAAGATTGCTTAAATTATTGGCAAAAGGTGACGGCGCAAAATATTATTTTATTGAACAACAGTTTCGCCTTTGCCTTTAATAATTTCTCCGATTATCCACGCTTTGTGATTTGTTGATTTGATTAATTTTAAGACGGAATCGGCTTTGTCTGCAGAGACAATTGCAGTCATTCCAATGCCCATGTTGAAGACTTGATATATTTCGGCATCCTCGATGTTGCCGTATTTTTGCAGGGCTTTGAATATTGGTAAAACTTCCCACGTGTTTTTTCTAATCAGCGCATTGCAGTTTTTGGGAATCACGCGCGGTATGTTGTCTATGAAGCCGCCGCCGGTGATGTGGGCAAAGGCTTTGATTACATTGTTGTCTTCTTTGTTAAACTTGCGAATGAGTTTTTGAATTGCGTCCAGGTAACTGACGTGAATTTTCAGTAATTCTTCGCCAACTGTGTTTTCAAGTTCTGGTATTTTGCTTTCTGGTTTTAACCGCATCTGGTCAAAGAATATTTTTCGTGCAAGGGAGTATCCATTTGTATGAAGTCCAGTGGATGCGATACCGATGATGGCGTCGCCAGGTTTAATAGTTTTGCCAGAGAGGATTTTTGTTTTTTCGACAACGCCCACGATTGTTCCAGAGATATCGTATTCGCCTTCCTGGTAGAAGCCCGGCATTTGCGCGGTTTCACCGCCAATGAGTGCGCAGTTATTTTCTGAGCATGCCATGGCGAGACCTTTTATGATGTTCTGGAAAACGCCCTCTTCGAGTTTGCCCGTGCCAATGTAATCGAGGAAAAACAGTGGTTCGGCACCAAGAACAGCGATGTCGTTGACGCAGTGGTTTACAAGGTCCTGTCCCACCGTGTCGTGGCGATTCATCGCAAATGCGATTTTTAGTTTTGTCCCGACACCATCCACGCTTGAGACTAAGACAGGGTTTTCATATTTATTTAAATCGAGTTCAAACAGACCGCCAAAACCGCCCACCTTTCCAAGGACGCCTTTGCGTCTGGTAATAGCAAGCAGTTCAGGCAGTTTAGACTTTGCCTTGTTTGCTAAATCAATGTCAACTCCGGCTTCTGCGTATGCTTTCTTTTTCATTTATCAATGTCTTGTTTAAACTTACAGGATTGAATGGATTTTAATCAATTAAATTTTCCAAAATGACGGGCAAAAACGGGCAGGACGACGAGGGTTAAAATCGTGGAGGTTAAAAGTCCGCCAAGGATTACGATTGCCATTGGTCCTTCGATTTCTTTACCTGCTTCGCCGGCACCAAGGGCAAGAGGCAAAAGACCAAGCCCCGTTACCAACGCCGTCATTGTTACTGGCACGAGCCGTTCTGTTGCGCCTTTTATAACCGCTTCATTGTTCCACGAAAAGTTTTCTTTTTTGACAATGTGTTCAAAGTGAGAGATGAGCATAATTGTGTTGCGTGTTGAGAGCCCAAATAGCGTAACAAAGCCGACCAGAGTACCGATTGAGAGTGTCCCGCCTGTGGCAAATACCGCCAGAACACCACCAATAAGGGCAAACGGCAGGTTTATAACCACAAGCGCAAGGTTTCGCCAGTTTTTAAAAACGGCTGATAGCAGGAGAAGAATAAACGCGCCAGCCATTGTTGAATGAATAGCAAGGTCGCGTTTGGTTTGAGCGCGAGCCTCCGCAGAACCGGCAAACACAATGTGAAGATTTTCTGAATTCTTCGATAATTCCGACACTTTTTTCTTTGCTTCTTTTGAGAAGGATACAATGTCTCTGCCCTGCACGTTTGATGTAATCTGGATGAGTCGTCGACCGCCTTCATGGCTGATTGTATGGCGGTCTGAGACCAGTTTAACTTCCGCCAGTTCGTATAACGGCACAGCAATACCCGCACTGTTTTTGAGCATAAGGTTTTTTATTGTCTCTGGATGCCGCCGTTCAGATTCGCGCAGGATAACCGAAACATCTATAATTCTTGTTTGATGATAAATTTGACCGACCTCGGCGCCCTCGAAGCATGCGCTGATTGCATCAAGAACTTCTGCTGGCGTAAAATTCCAGTAAGCGAGTTTTTCTGGAATAAGTTTAATCAGTATTTCCGGAATAGCCCCGCTAATTTCTCTCTGGACGTCAACAGCGCCGGGAATTTGCGACAAAACATCTTCAATTTCTTCGCCTTTTTTCTCTATTTCATCAAGGTCGTCGCCAAACACTTTTACAACAAACTCGGCTGTGGCTCCGGAGAGAGTTTCTTCCATGCGTTCCACTAAAAACGGCATTATTTTAAATGAAACTCCTGGATATTTTGAGAGAACTTCTCTCATTTTAAGCACGACCTGTTCTTCTTCTTCGCCATCGCAACGTTCAATATCAACGTGGATTTCGCTATAATGCGGTCCCCACGGGTCTTCACCCAACTCTGCTCTGCCGGCTTGCTGAGATACAGAGCGAATTTTGGGGATCTTTTTCAAATCTTCCGCCACAAGTTTTCCAAGTCTTAAAGACTCCTCGAGTGAAGTGCCTGGCACAGCGGACATGTGGATGAAGTAATGTCCCTCGCGAAATTCTGGAAGAAATTCGCCCTCAAAAAAGCGTGTTGTGAACAACGCCGCACCTGTGACAAGAATCATAAAAAATGCGAGCGTCCATTTATATGGCATCAGGGATTTTAAAATTCCGCTATGGATTGCTTTTACCCAGCGAATGTAGAAAGGTTCGGCAAGAACTTTTGAGCCATGCAGTAGCATGTAACACAAGGCAGGCGTTACCGTTAAAGCTACAACGAGCGAAGCAATTGTTGCGAGAATAAACGCGACCGCCAGCGGCGCAAATAATTTGCCCTGAATTCCGCTCATTGAAAGAACTGGAAGGAAAACGATTGCTACTATGAATGTGGCGAAAACGATTGCATGTCTTACTTCCAGTGAAGCGTCCACAATAACGTCGAACCACGGGCGAGGAGCAGAAAGATTTTGATTTTCTCGAAGTCTCCTTATTATGTTTTCAAGGTCAATAATCGCATCATCAACCACAACGCCGATGGCGATAGCAAATCCGCCGAGGGTGAATGTGTTGATTGTTACTCCAAAAAATTCCAGTACAATGACAGCCGCAAGCAGGGACAATGGTATGGCGATAAACGAAATAAGCGCGGTTCTAAATTTCAGCAAAAACAGAAACAGAATAATCGCAACAAGAATTGAACCTAACAATAGGGAGTCGCGGATGCCATCCAGGGCAATCTCTATGAATTTTGCAGGGCGAAACAGCCTGTTGTGAAGTAGAATTCCTTTGCTGGCGATTTCTCCTGAAATTGATTTTAACGCTGTTTCAACATTTTCGGTGACTTCCAGTGTGTTTGCGCCCAATTGGCTTGCCACGAGCAAAATGACGCCTTTTTCGCCATTGATGAGTCCATCGCCAAATTTTGGTTCGGCGCCCCAAGCAACTTCGGCAACATCACCGAGCAACAATCTGCGCCCGTCCGTGAAAATTACAGGGACTTTTGCCAGTTGTTCAGGGGTGGCGGATTGAGCCTCTGCTCTTATGATAACGCGCTGATTGTCATTTTCGATAAAGCCTGCTCCTTTTAGTCCTATACCCTGGCGAGCGGCATTAATTATGTCGTTTATAGAAAGGTTGTATTTTAAGAGTTCTTCCGGTTTAATTTTCACCTGAAGTTGCTGGACTTCGCCGCCGAAGATGTCAACTTTGGCAACGCCGGGAATTGCCATTAAATAAGGGCGAAGGCGCCACTCGGCATAAGAACGGATGTCCATCAATGAGACGTTGGAAGACGTTAAACCAATGGAGAGTATCGAGCAGGTTGAGCCAAGGATTGGTCCCATCCGTGGTGCTTTAACACTTTGCGGGAGTTTTGTTGTAGCTTCAACAAGCCGTTCCGAAACAGTCTGGCGCGCCCGAAATAAATCAATATTGTCTTTGAATATAATTGTAACGACCGAGAGTCCCTGAATGGATTGCGAACGCAATGCGTCCATGCCCGGGAGTCCGCCAAGTGCTGTTTCAATCGGGGTTGTGACCAGTTGTTCTACTTCAAGTGGGGAGAGTCCTGGCGCCTCGGTTTGAATCACCACTTGCGGCGGGGCAAACTCGGGGAAGACATCGAGTTTTACTCTAAATGTTTTGTAGACACCATAAACAATTACCAGCAAAGCCAGCGCGACAACCAGGTTTTTATATCGAAGAGAAAGTTGAACAATGTATTTCAGCATAACTTGTTCTACGGTTATTCAACCAGCCTTATCTGGGATTTCAATTCTTCGGATAACAACATTTGAGCACCTTTAACAACAATCAGGTCTACCGCATTCAATGGGTTGGTCAAAATCCAGCCGCCCTCTGTTGGAAAATCTGGTTTTATTGGAACTCGCATGAACTCATCGGCGCTCGTCTTTTTATAAACCCATAACCCACCATAAAGGCGGATGATTGCCGATTCCGGGACAAAAGTTCCTCGTATTTTTTGATTGCTCTCGAATAGCGCTTTCACTTTCATCCCGACAGGCAAAGATTCTCCTTTTATCAGATAAATAAACGATTTTGTGAAGTTCCCGGACTCTACAACTTTTGGCACACCGAAATATTCGGCCGTATAAGATGTTTTTTCATCGCTGAGCAGGGAAATTTTGACTGATTCCGGTGGATTTTCCAGTAATTGCCCGGGCATCAAATCCACTCGAACTAGACTTTGCTTGTTCTTAAGGAAAGGTGTCAAAAACGATTCTAAATCTTTTTGTGCGGAGATTTTTTCTCCCCACTGCAGGGCAATTCGATTTTGAATGTTTTTTATTGTTTCTTCATATTTTTTAACCTCGGCTTCTGCAAGTTCAACATTTTTAAGCGGGGTGTTCTTTCCGTTTTCATACAGAGTTTTTTCCCTGGAAAACTGCCGTTTTGCTAAATCAAGGTTTATGGACGCAGTTTTTAAGTCAGTTAAATGCTCGACAAGAGATGAAATATCAATGGCTACGCCGAAAGCATAAAATCCGTTCTGTTTTGAGGTTTCCGTTAAGTTTTTTGCTTCTATTCCAAATTTCTTCTGCTCTTCATCGGAGAGTTTTATAATAGTTTGACCGGCTGAATTTGTGGTCACAAATTGTCGGGATTCAACAGGTTTGTCTTCCGAACCCTCTGTTTCCTTTTCCGCTCTGGATAATTTATATAATTGAAACAATCCATAACCGCAAGCCGCAATAACACATGTTGCGGTGAATAACAACAAAAATTTCTTCATAAGAATTTAATCATTTAGTTACAAGTGATTCCAATGGATGATAAAAAGCGGATTCTAATCGTGCAAGGGCTTTTTCCCAGTTTATATACGCCTCGATTAACGGTTTTTCTATTGATATTAGGTCAATCCTGGCATGTTCAAGAACAAGAGAGTCAATAACACCCGCTTTTAATTGAGCCTCGAGGTCCCGCAGATGTTTTTCTTTGATTACTTGCAAAGCCTGAACGCGTTTTAGTTGTTCTATGGCTGTATTTGCCGCTGCGAGAGCCTCTTCCATTTCGGATATTGCTTTTATCTGAACTTCATTAAATTTAGCCGCCGCTAAATCTCGATTGGCTCTTGCTTCGGCGATTGGACCCTGATTCCGATTAAATATGGGAATATCAATTGTTAATCCCAATCTCCATTTATGTTCGCCCTGGTCCCACTCATATCCTGGACCAATGACAATGTCGGGATATTGTTTCGCGATTTCGAGCTGCAGGGCGGCTTGCGCCGCTTCGTATTCGTATAACTTCGACAGAATATCAGGTCTTGTTTTTAAAGCCCTTTCAACCGCATTAGATGATAAGAAGTAATTTAGTAAGTTTGTATTGTAGTTGAAGCCGAGTTGGATATTAACGCTCCTAACAGAGCGCGCTGGTACGCCAATAGCGGTGGCAAGTTGCGGCAACGATTCATTGTATTGTTTTACAGCGTCGCTGAGTTCAATCTCTGCGTTTGCAATGGCAATGATTGACGGCGTTACCTCGGAGGCTTTGATTTCGCCAGCATCAAGTTGAGTCTCCATCGAGCTTCGAATTTTCTCCAGCAATTTAATTTGAGTTTGTAAAATGTTGCTCCGACTTTGAGCAGATAAAAGTTCAATGCATATGCTCTTGATGTTAGACCTGATTTGCCACGCTACCGAATGTAAGTTCAACTTTGCTATTTCCACGCGATTGCTTGCCACGGCAATTCTAAAACCGCGTTTGTTCGCTGTTTCTATTGGAATCTGCACATCGAGCGCCGGCAACCACGGGTTCACTCCATCTTGTCCCAACGATGTTTTATTAATGCCGCCAAGTGGACTGATTGTTGGATTTGGTCTGGCGCCAGCAGTAATAATTGCACTTTCAGCGGATTTAATTTCCAGACGGGCGGTTTCCATTGACGGATTGTAAAACAATCCAGCAAGGGCCAGGTGTTGGAAATTCCATCCTGGCAAGGGCCAGTTGATGTTGGTTTGTCCTGTCTGGTTTTCAATAAACTTTTTTAATTCCGACGAATCCAAACTGCGAGAATTGAAGTCCTGATATAATTGGGCAGGATTTAAATCAACCCTCTGAAAACGGGCGCATCCAGTTATTGCCAGGAGAATTAAAATCCAGCCGACTGCGACGATTTTTACCTTCATAAAAGAACCTTTTTAAAAATAAAATTAAGATAAAAATATCCTTAAAACATTCTTTGTCAAAGTTAAGAAAAAAAAGGCGGAGATTACATTGTTCTCCGCCTCTTGAGAAAAACAGATTTAGAGATGATTAATTTTTCTTCGGTAACTTGACTTCAATGTGAAGTTCGCGCAATTGTTTTGCGTCAACACTGCCAGGCGAACCTGTCATAAGACATGTGCCTTTTGCGGTCTTCGGGAAGGCAATAACATCGCGGATGCTCGGCGTGCCACAGAGAATGGCAATCAGGCGGTCGAACCCGAGCGCTATGCCGCCGTGAGGCGGAGCGCCATATTTGAACGCCTCGAGCATGTAACCAAAGCGCGCTTTCACAATATCCGGCGGAATTTGCAGAACATCTTCGAACACGATTTTTTGCACATCCGGCTGATGAATACGGATTGAACCACCACCTAATTCGACGCCGTTTACAACAACGTCATAATGTTGACCGCGCACCTTTTTCGGGTCTCTGGTTAAAAGCGGAATATCCTCCGGTACCGGTGCAGTAAACGGATGGTGGCTTGAATACCAGCGGTTGTTCTCTTTATCGAAACTTAACAGCGGGAAGTCAACAACCCACAGGAACTTGAATTCATTGGACGGGATGTTCAGTTTCCCCTGGTTTTTTAACAACTCGGCGCAATAGAGGCGAACGCGTCCTAAAATTTCACAAGCCTGCAACCATGGTCCAGCGGAAAACAAAACAAGGTCGCCTTCTTCAATGTTCAGCCGCTTTTGCAACTGTGCCTTTTCCTCTTCGCTGAAGAATTTTGTCAAAGGCGAGTTCCACGTTCCGTTTTCCACTTTAATCCATGCCACACCTTTTGCGCCAAAGTTTTTACCAATTTCATTTATGGATTCCAGTTGTCCCTGCGTGGCGTTTGCCAATCCTTTTGCGTTCAAAGCCTTAACAACTCCGCCGTCAGAGACTGCGCTTGCGAAAATCTTAAATCCACTGCTACGGAAGACGTCGCTTAAATCAACAAGTTCGAGACCAAATCGCATATCGGGCTTGTCAATGCCAAAGCGGTTCATAACCTCTTCATAAGGGAGGCGCAAGAACGGAGTCTGGATGTCCATTCCAAGAGCCACTTTCCATAGCCGTTTGAGCAAGCCTTCAATCAGGTTATAAATATCCTCACGCTCAATGAACGACATTTCGATGTCAATCTGCGTGAATTCCGGCTGTCTGTCTGCGCGCAGGTCTTCGTCGCGGTAGCAACGGGCAAGTTGAAAATATCTTTCTATGCCGGCGACCATCAAAATTTGTTTGAACTGTTGCGGAGACTGCGGCAAAGCGTAAAACAATCCCTGATTCAACCTGCTTGGGACAATGAATTCGCGGGCGCCTTCCGGGGTTGATTTAAACAGGGTAGGAGTTTCAATTTCGAGAAATCCTTGTTCGTCCATGTACATCCGCGTTTCCGTGGCAACGCGATGGCGAAGCCGCAGGTTTTTTAACATTTCAGGTCTGCGTAAATCAAGGTAGCGGTACTGGAGGCGGAGTTCTTCGCTCACCTGGGCGGCGATTTGCGGGTCGTCAACAGGGAACGGCAGGACTTCGGCTCGGTTGAGAATTTCCAGCGAGTTGACAACAACTTCAATCTCGCCTGTGGCGATTTTTGAATTTGTTGTACCCTCAGGTCTTTTCCGCACTTTGCCGCGCGCCGCAATGACGCACTCACTTCGCAATGAACCGGCAAGTTCAAAAACATCGGAGGGCAAAACAGATGGGTCAAAGACAAGCTGTGTTCGTCCCTCGCGGTCGCGGATGTCAATAAAAATGACACCGCCAAGGTCGCGCCGCGAATGCACCCAACCGCACAGGGTTACTTCTTGCCCGACATGTTCCAATCGTAATTCGTTGCAATGATGTGTTCTCTTCATCTTAAACAATCAAAAATAATGACCATTATTAAAAAATATTTAAAGCAAAATTTATAGAAAATATGGTAAAATTTGATTTTATCAAGGGGGAGATGGCGAAATTTTCTTTAAAATTTCTGTGGTGGACACTCCTGGAACGCCGGCAAGGACGAGTACTTTTCCGCCAAACTGCTCTACAAGCCTGCGCTCGGGCTGGTTGATTGTGTCAATGTTGTAATCGCCGCCTTTGACGTAAACATCTGGTTTAACGATTGATAGAAATCGCATGGCATCCGTTTCTTTAAAAATAAACACGGCGTCCACGCTCTCCAGCGCGGCAACAAGAGCGGCTCGCGCCCTCTCATTGTTAATGGGACGTCCAGCCCCTTTTATTGCCCTCACAGATTCATCGCCGTTTACACCGACAACCAGCGCATCCCCTTGCGCCTTTGCCGCTTCAAGATATGTGGCATGTCCGATGTGCAGAATATCAAAACAACCGTTTGTCGCCACAATTTTCCTGCCTCCGGCGCGGCATTTCTGACACCATTTAATCAAGGTATCTTCATCCATCACTTTTTCCAAAAAAGCCATAGTTCTTTTATAATAAATCAGTTCAACCTTCGAACAAAAGATTAATTAATTTCACGCGCCGACTTATAAATTGTTTAAAGAAATGCGGAGTTATTAAAAATCTGCCATTGACTTTAATAGAACATTTTGTTTTCACTATGAAATGAATGGTTTAAAAGCAAAAAAACAGTCAGGGGAATACGCAAACCCAGCAATCCGTTAAAACTTTTTGATTATAAGCAGTTTTTATGAATAATATCGAAAATCATCGTCAGGACATTCTCAAGCAATTATCTGAAAAATTTCGCATTTACGGAGATTTTCTTTATGCTGAACCTTGCAAAATCGGTCATATAAATGAAACATGGATTGTTGTGTACAACCAGGGTGGCTCAAAAATTAGATATATACTTCAAAAGATTAACACCAATGTTTTTAAAAACCCGGATGCCGTAATGGAAAATATTACCAGGATAACTGAACACATACGCACTCGTCTGCAATCTGAAGGTACTCAGGATATCACGCGGCGGGTTCTTACAATTGTTCCCACTCATGATGGCAAGCCTTATTATAGGACCGAAAAAGATGAATGCTGGCGGGCATTTCTCTATGTCGAAGGCGCCCGCACATTCGAAGCTGCAAGTTCTCCAAAGCAAGCATATCAGGCAGGGAAGGCGTTTGGAACATTCCAATTGTTGTTAAGCGACTTTAAAGGAGAACGTCTTCATGAGACAATACCAGATTTCCATAACACCAGAAAAAGGTTCAACACCCTGGTGTCTGCCATCAAAACAGACCATTTTAACCGCGCAAAAACAGCGGAAAAAGAAATAGAATTCGCTCTTAAACATGAGTCCATCGTAGATGTTCTTCTGAAAGCCCACGCCAGCGGAAAAATCCCTGAAAGGATTACGCATAACGACACTAAATTTAACAATGTCATGCTCGATATCAAAACCGGAGAACAAATGTGCGTTGTTGACCTTGATACTGTAATGCCCGGTCTTGTTCTTTACGATTTTGGCGATATGGTGCGAACCACAACAAGTCCAACGCTTGAAGATGAACTCGACCTTTCAAAGGTTAAAATGCGCATGTCTATGTTCGAAGCACTTGTAAGAGGTTATTACGAGGCAACAAACTCATTTTTAAATAAAGCGGAAAAAGCGCATCTTGCTTTTTCGGGAAAATTAATCACCTTCACTATCGGGATAAGGTTTTTAACAGACTTTCTTATGGGCGATACTTATTTTAGAGTTCATCGTCCAGACCATAACCTTGATAGATGCCGCACGCAATTTAAGCTTGTGGAATCAATTGAAGAACAGGAAGAAAAAATGCAAAAATTCGTGGATAAATTATAGGGAAGACTGACGGATTACCCCCATCAGTCACATAAAGGTCGGAGTCTGGAGTCTTTAAATCCGACTTAAACAAAAAGTGTAGACACCCTACTGTTGAGCTTGTTGGCGCCTTTCGGTTCTTACCTTCTCCACATTGATTGCTTTGGGTCCCTTTTCGCCCATCACCAGGTCGTATTTTACTATTTCCCCCTCCTTTAAGGATTTAAAACCATCCCCTTTGATATCCGAATGGTGCACAAACACATCTTGTCCACCTTCTTGATAAATGAAACCGTATCCTTTGCTGGAGTTGAACCATTTTACTTTACCGCTTGCCATAAGACATTTTTAAACTGATTTTTAACAGATTTTACAGGCTCGACGGAATTAAGCCTCCTCTGACAAATACGGCTCCCTTGCTTAATTCGCGCTTATTTTTATTAAATTAACTTATTTTTCTTAGAAAGGTCAACACTTATTTTAATAGTTAACTGGAACGGCTTAATTATCATTGTCTGAACAGTGTGTCTTTCAATTCAGCCACTGACGCTGTGCCAGTGGTTCCCAATTTGTGTATAACAATCCATGCCGCAGAATTGGCTAAAACAAGAGATTCTTCCAGAGTCGCTCCAGCCGCAATGGAGCTTATAAGATTTGCAGTCACAGAATCTCCAGCGCCGACAATGTCAATTTCTCCTTTTGGCGGTATTCCTGGAACATGCTTTATATACCCATCGGGGGTGCATCCAATAATACCCCTTTCGCCAATCGTAACAAATGCCTCGCGTTTGGTTCGACACGAAATCTCCAGCGCCGCTTCTCCTATTTGTTCGACTTCTACACCAATGTTTTTATTAAGATATTTTTCCAATTCATGGGCGTTCATTTTATAAATTAAAGAAGGATAATTCAAAAGCCCACGTCTGCTATCCGCAATTATCGGCAAATCCTGTCTTTTTTTTGAAACATCATCAACCGCTTTGAGCGTGTTTTCAGTAACAACACCTGTGTTTGGCAACTCAACCTGCTCCAGAACAATCATTGCGTCGCATTCTTTGTAAACTCCATAAATAGAAGAAATAATCTGTTCTTCGACTGCTGGTGGGGTGGTTTTCCAGTTTTTTGTGTCCAGACGATTAAGCTCCCGCGGAGGTTTTCCAGGGGTTATTACAAGCGGTTTGCAATACGTGAATGTTCGGCGGTGTTCTGTTCTTAGAAAGCAATGGATATCCACATTTTGGCAATTTGAGAGCGCCTTGTATAGTTCATATCCTTCTCCGTCTTCTCCGCAAAAACCAATTGGAATAATCCTGCCAATACCGAGTGCAACAAGATTGTTTAAAATTGTGCCGGCGCCTCCCGGCTGGGCGCGAACATTGACCACGTTATAAACCTCCAAGCCGGTTTCGATTGAAATTTCTTTTAAAGCAGGGTCAATTTCAAGATAACGGTCGAGGCAAAAATCGCCTATCAGAGCGATTGTAAGTTCCTTGAATCTACCAGTAATTTCATGAAACCTTTGTGGAGTAATATTCATATTATTTGCTCAAAACATGAAACAGGTTGTGCAAAAACAGGATGTTATCGCACTGAACATAATGCATTGCTCCCCCCATTCTCGAAAAACTTTTACAAAACCTCAGATAATAAGCTGGATTATCTTTTGGTGGTTCGCCCATTGTCCAATCCCATTTTCCACCATCCTGGATGTCAACAACGTAAATGCTGTGATCGGAAACAATCTGTCTGTTCTCCTGCAACCTCAAGTTGTTTACACAGGACATCGCCTTTTCAAAAACCTGCGGCGCCATTATCGCTGAGCCCACGCACACTACAACTCCACCATCCAGATTATCAATCGCCCTGCAAATCATACGAAAATCAATCCCTGCCGCCCGTCCAACGACGGCTCCATTATACNTTGGGTGATTTGTTATAATGTCGTATCCGATTCCAGGATGAACTGAAAATGGCACATTTTTAAGATACGCGTGTCCCAGGACCGACGCATTTCTGTATGGGTGAGTTACTATGAAATTGCCCGGTTTTAAATCAAACCTTCCCATTGCGAGCAACAGGTCCATTCGCGCAGAATTCAGACTATCATCAGGATTGTCTACAACCTGTTTAATGAGTGCTTCTCTGGAAGGTAAATAAACACCGTCTTGCTGAATAAATCGCCCCAGGGACTTCCCATAACCGTCCCCGTTGACTCCCCCCGCCAACAACGCAATCATTATATACTTTCCAGTTTCATCCCATGTTCCAAAAGTTCCTGTTGCAACGTTTTTCTTAACATCTTCTGTGGAGCATCCAATATAAGAAAACTCCCAGTCATGAATCGTGCCAGCACCATTTGTTGCCAGGTGGGTTATAAATCCCATATCAATTAAATGATTAATTAAAAGTTGACCGCCGTTTTTAATCAAATGCGCGCCATACATTAAAATTACCGACGCCTTTTTCTCTTTCGCCCTCCTAATCTTCTCAGCACAATCCAGAACCTTTTCCATAATATCTTCTGGACACCGCTCTGGATAATTCGACGGTTCAACAAGAATATCTTTAAGACGGCTCTTATGCTCCCTTGACTTTAAGGGTAACACCATTAATTTTGAAAGGTCTAGAGGTTGAACATAATTTTCCATACTTCAAAACCCAAATAAAATCATTTTCACAATTCAAGTCAAAGAGATTTCGCCTAATATAACTTTTATCAAAGTTTCCGCGTCCCGATAATCCGCAATCACCACATCTGCGCCCACTGACAAAAGACGTTGTCTCTTCCACTGGTCAATATTGCCCGATCCGTTATGCGCCTCGTCGCTCGCAACAGCAATTGCCAATCCGCCAACTTCCTTTGTGTTTTGAATCTCGACATATCCGTCGCCAATTGCCAGCAAAGCGCTTCCATCAATCTTGTTCTCATTTAAAATTCTATCAATCACCATTTTTTTAGAATAATTCTTATAATCGTCAATTGCCCCGTAAATGTGGTTTCCAAAATATTTATCAACGTCGAGCAATTTAGCCTCCTCATGCACATAAAATTCATCCGTCCCGCTTGCAAGATACAATGAAAAACCACGCGCCAACAGAGATTCAAGCATCTGACGTGCATTGTAAACGAGCATGTCATCCGTCGCTATCAACCTTTTCTTCAACCTTTCCTTTCTATCAGCGATTTTTACGTCGAGCCTTCGCAGATATTCATACTTATACCAGAGCGGGTCCTGTGGGGTTCCCCCACGTTCTTTAACCCTTTCGGCGAATTGTATCATCTGGTAAATTGTTTGTTTTCCGTTCAGACGCATGACATCCTCCGTCATAAGCCGGCGCGCATCCTCCTCTGTTTCCCCCGCTAATCGCGGCAGGAACTCTACAAACATCGGAATCATAACCTCAGGCCATCCCTCGCGTATTAACGACAACGTCCCGTCAAAGTCAATCAAAACATGACGAATCCCGGGGCGCGGTTTAAAATGCGGACAAAATTCAGTATATCCTCTAAAAATCTCACTAATGGCAACCATGCCGTTAGATTAACAGAATCAGCAGACAAAATTCAAAACATTAACAAAAATAGGTGGGAGCTCGTTTCCCAAACAATCAATAAAATTTTTAATAATATGATTATCTATATCCAGAAGAATTCTTTAATTCAGGATGACGAATCTTTCCCCCAAGATTGGCTGTAAAACCAATCATAACAACAGTGGCAATGCTTAATATCACAATAATAATCGCAATAACATTCTTAACAGGCTTCTGCCCCCAGAATAAGATTGTGCATACCAATGAGATAATTCCAAGAACCGCGGTGGCGCCAAGCGCCAGAACAGCAATCTCCTCGTGTTGTTCAATAACATCCGTGTTCATGCCAGGCAAAAACGCCTTTAATACCTTCTCCGCTCCAAAACCGCTCGTATATGTTGGGACAATTACCAAAGCAGAGATTACAAAAAAATAAAGCGCTGTTTTTTTAACAACCTCGTTTCTTAAAATCAAACCTGCCAGCATTAAACAGGTACCTGTTACTATCCCGAACAACGGGACATGGTTAATCATCAAATGATAATGTGCCTGGTTCATATTAAATACTATTAATAATTAATATTAGAAATTCTAACATATTTAAAGTTCAAGCGCAACTCTTATCACAATCCCACCAAGGACATCGCCTTCATTATGCTTTATTGTTTTATCCCTGCCATATTTATTGTGACATTCCACACACGCACGGTGAGTGGCTTTTTCTGGATAAACTGCGGTAAAATACCATCGTCCGCCAAGCAACTCCTCTGCGCACACAGGTTCATTTGAGTTTTTCGTGAATGATTCGAGGGCCTTTTTTTCGAATTCTGTTTCAGGGAGATTCCTTTCAGCGATTGGTTTAAGGGAACGAATCACGTAGGAGAATTCGACTCCTTTACTTGCAACCGCTTCTGAATTTTTTCGAAAAACCGAACATGGGTCAGATAAGAGTTCCGTTTTCTCGGAATAAAGCTTTAAATAAACTTCTCTATGTCCGTGAATAACCGCATACAAAGCGTCAGCCATATGACGCGGCTGGATTGTAACCTGCAGTTTTTTCTTTGGTTGAACGGTTTGTTTTTGAGCTGCAAAAACCATCACTGCGATTGGAACGACCATACAAAATATCACCGCCAGTTTCCAAATTCTTTTCATATAATCCAATGTTTCTTTCATAATCTTTATTCTCTTATTTTAACCAATTTTCCTTCCTCCACTTTCCATACCAGAAGTTTTGTTATTCTATCGCCGTTTTTACTAAAAATCATATCGCCTGTCCACCCATGAACTCCATTTCTGGGCGGAAAACCAATATGTGGATGTAATTCATCGCATGTGGATAGGTGTTCCGCCAGCAAAAGCACCGCGTCATGAGCCAGAATTGATATATAACTCTGTTTTGCCGGTGACATATTGTCCAACATTACCTCGCTCTGGTTTCCATAAATATCTTCAAGAAGCACGGTAGCCACGCAAACCATGTTAGACAACTTTGCCGACTGGCGGACAAAATCGTTTGATAAAAGGCGGCTGGAGACAACTATTGTTCCATGGAATTTTGTATTATTTAGTTCCTCCATCACCTGGATTGCTGAGGAATGCGGCAACCAGATAAGCGCGCAATCTATTCTGGATTGTAGCGCTTTTCTTACAGCGTTTGTATCCATGTTTTTTGCTGGGTCTATTTGAACGACACGTTTGACTGATAGTGAATTTAGTTTTGCCGCCCTTTCAACATCTGCTTCTATTTCTCTCCCTGCGCGTCCCGTGGGTGCAAATAGTACACAGTTGCTTATAGAACAGCCCTTTAATCGCAAAATCTTTACTACAGCGTCTATTTCTTCAACAGTTGTCGGCGCAATGCGAAGACACCATGGAATTGTTGCCCCTGTAACCGATAAATCACTGCATAAAGAAACTGACGGCATTCGAGTTCTTCCCGCGACCTGAAACAACAGATGGGATACGGTTCCAGAAGATGGGGCAATCAATCCACAAGCGCCGTCTTTGAACAACATTTCAACAGCCTCGTCTGCTTCCTGCCCCCATTGATTTGAATGCGCTTTAGTCAGCGTCTGAAGTTCAAATCCCTCGCGTTTGTTAAATTCTTCTATTGCCGCATTAGCGCCGGCTATAATATTGGAACTTTCGAGCGAATCGCCGGGGAGTAAGATTCCGATTTTTATAACCTTTTTTTCCGCTGGAAAAACGGATAATTTAAAAAGAATTACCAAACACGAAAAAAAGCAGATTTTGAGAAACCAGAGTCCAATTTGGTTTTTTGATAAAATTTTAAGGTTCCACATTATTGCGTGGCTGGTTGTAAAACACCCTGCGTTGCCGCCTGTTGAGATATTTTTACCGGTTTAATTTCTGGCAACGGACGATAATGCCATTTTGAATTTTTATATTCTGCCATGCCAATTGGCGCAATATTATCCCATCGACCATCAAAAATCATGTGTCCTGTAATTCCATCCCACTCGTCCAATCCTGCCAAATAATCCCTGATTTTGAATCTATTCGGACCGCACTTGTTTATCGCCTCAATCATTAATTTTGCTCCATCGTATCCATATGCGGCATAGACGCACGGTTTATGTCCCCATCTTTTTTCAAAACGCTGCACAAAATCGAGCCATTTCTGGTCTTTTCTCTCCATGTCAAAGAAGTAAGTAATTGTCATGCCTTCGGCATACTCGCCTGCTGTTTTTGCAAATTCATCTTCCATTAACCTATCGAATCCGAAAAACTGTGCTTTTATGCCGGCTTTTCTGAAAGTTGCCACAGCATAACCTATATCCTCCGGTTGTCCGTAAAATAACACGGCGTCAGGCTCAACAGATTTTATGGCATTCAACTGGCTGGAAATGTCCTTACTTCCCGGTTTATACAAAAGGTGAGCCACAGCCGGACATCCAAGCCTCCTTATATAATTTATAAAATGCATAACCCCAACACGCCCTGGACGACTGCTTTCGCGGTAAACAGCGATTCTCTTGCAACCCCTTTCCCTTACAATTATATTTGCCAACCTGAAACACTGTTGACGGTCATCCGGGAATATTCTTATCAACCACGGAATCTGCGTTTCAGTCAATGTGGGGTCCGGGTCAGAAGTGTTTATAATAAATGTCTCAGTTTTCAATGTAACCCGCAGAGCAACGTGTGTAGCATCGCCGTCAATAGTTCCAATGTAGCCGAGAACGTCGTTGTCTTTGAATTCCACGGCTATATTTGCCGCACTTCCCCATTGGGGCGAATCCTCGCGTTCAATGATTTCAAATGGTAATTCCCCAGGTTTTCGAGACGCATTTGCCTCCTCAAACGCAAGCAAAACTCCTTCTTTTGTTCCCTGTCCGCGCTTGCCTTCCGGTCCATATTTCGCCGGTGTTAACAAACCAACTTTTAGAGACTTGAGGTCAGTTGGCTCGGGATAATCCCTGCCAGGTCCCCTGAACGGCAACCGTTTTGTCCAATACCTGAACACAGGCTCAACATCCTTAAACGGAACCATATCATCCGGTGTGTTTCCATAATAGGGATACAATTCATCCGGATAATTGCTCATAGTCTGAGCTTTTTGTCCTGCTCCGACAGGTGTCTGTTCCTGCGGCTGGGTGTTATTATCCGTCTTTTCGGCATACGCCCCCATTAGCCGAATAGAAACGACAACAGACAAAGCTACGCCAAGTAATACTTTGCGCGTTTTCATAAAAAAGAGAGATTATTTTATGATTGCAACTTTAGGTTGAGCGGGTTTTTTGGCGAAAACACCACGGCTGAGTCCATCCGATGTAGCAAACCATGCTTCATTTTCATCCGCCCATATCCCGAGCACAAAACAATTTACCAAACGTGTGGATGTCGTTCGTTTTTCCACCGGTCTGCCCGGACGATGAATTTCAATAATCCCTTCGCCTTTTTCGCTGATAAGATAGTTCACCCAATATTCGCCATCTGTCGTCGAAGCCCCAATATCCATGCCAATCCAGCAGTATTTTGCCACAGGCCAGGAAAATTGAGTAAAATTAGACGGGAGCGGTGTCTTCCCTTCGACCCATGTCTTCCAGTTCTTTCCATCATACATCGCAAAGCCAAAATAGGTGTTTTGCCAGAGAATCCCATCGTTGTAAGTCAACCACGAAGTAATATCGTTTATCGGTCCATCATCAGGAACAAGGTCGTAGTGAAAATCACGGTCCGGGTCGCGGTACTCCTTAAATGTTCCAGCCTTCACGTCGTGTTCAATAATTCCACTGCCCCACACGCCTATATATGTCTTACCTTCCGTTGCTTTAATTGCATATGTCCACGGCTCATGCATCACAGTGTTATTATGGTCATAAATCTTCCACGTTCGCTCCTTTGGATTATACATTCCTGCGCCAGCCGCTGTTGCAACCCAAACAATTCCGTCATAAACATCTACGCTGTAAACAACGTTATTTGGCAAACCGCTGTCGGTTTGTGTATAAACGGTAAACTTGCCGCCGCTGTAATGAGTTAAACCGCGCATCGTTCCTATCCAGAGGTCGCCGGTCTTCCTATCCTCGGCAATTGCCAATACCATCTTATGACTCAATCCATGCTCCGGTCCAAACCGTTTGAATTTACCGGGCTCCTCCATCAACACAAGCCCGTCCCACGTCCCAAGCCAGAGTTTGCCATCCTTCGCCTTATAAACCGCGTGGACCTTGTGCGAGGGAATGCCATCCTTTACTCCATAGTTCTCAAACCTTTCGATGATTGGTAAAGGAACATCATCGGCTAGATTTGCCTGCGCAGAATCATTTCCAGAAAGCAAAATAGGGTTGTTCACCAACAACAACGCGACAACGTTGGTTATTATGATCGTGGGCTTCATAGTAGTAACAATTTTAATATATATAATTATGAAATCAAATAAAAATTTTAGGTTAATAGGAAAAAAATTAATCCTATTGTATCGTATCCTATTCCACAAAAACCACTCGCAAATTTAAGCGTGATATTTAATTAACGCCCCTGTCTAAACATACAGAAAAAACCTATGGATACACAGAACACACAGGCGGCACAAAAAAATCGGCTTTTTAAAATGTTCACGATATTATTAATTGTAATCACCTTCACCATCGTCGCGGGACTATTTGTTCATATTGTCGAAAACTTCCGCGGAAAAACCGCATTTGAAAAATGGAAAAACACTCACCCGGATTTTAATCTTGATTTTAGGGCATACATACCGCCAGAAGTTCCAGATGACCAAAACTTTGCCATATGCGGAGTTTTCAAAGACACCATCCCTCTGTTCTCACAAACACCAAAATCCGAACAGGTTAAAACCAACGACCTTTTAATTTACAACCTGCAGTCAATGATTCACCTCTTGTCCGACAACAATACCAGTGAATCTTTAATTGATATTTCCGAAACCGCAAAAAATATTCGCCAGAACACAAATAATTTTCCAGATTTACCTGCAAAAGCCACAGACGCCGAGGTTTTGTTCTATGCATCCAAGAAAAGTAATCAAATTTTCGATGAACTAAGAGATTGTATTGAAACCAAACCCCGCGCCCGTTTTCCAATTGATTATACTGACGTATCCCCCCGTCTTCCACACCTTACAAAGATAAACCAACTCACAAGAATCCTGCAACTTCGCGTCGTCGCATTTTTAGAAACAGGAAAAACCGACGAAGCATTTCAAAACGCCAGGCTTGCGTTTATCCTTGCCAACAGCATAAAAGATGAAAACTTTATGATAAGTCAACTCGTAAGATTCAACATTCTAAACCGTTGTTGCAACATTATTCACGAAGGCATTCGCCGCAGTGCCTGGAACCAAACCCATCTATCACAATTTCAATCAATCCTATATCCACTTAACACTCTGCAAGACTTTGTAAAAACAATTCCAGCAGACACCGCATGGCTAATTCATGCGGTCGAAAAAGCTCGCATCACTAAACCAGACTTCTTAGATGAACTCCTGAGCATGTCAAAAACACAGCCTAACGAATACACATGCTGTCCGCCCACGGAAAAAACAAATCCAATTGCAATAAAACTCATTCCGCATGGTTGGTTCTATCAGAACTACGTCAATTTATCCCATTACATGCACTCGATATCAACAGAAGGATTCGACACCCAAAACAACCGCGTGTTCCCCAAAAAAATTGAAGCCTTAACCGGCACCATATGGGCACAAAAAAACACTCCCTACACCCTGCTTGTCAAAGTTGTAGCGCAAAAAGACACCTTTTCAAAAGCGGCGTTCACCCAAACAACCATTAACTGCTACAAACTCGCCTGTGCAATCGAAAAATATCGACTCCAGAACAAGTCCATACCCGAAAAACTGGACACCCTGACACCCCAATACATCCAGACAATCCCCTCAGACATAATTGATGGCAAACCCCTTCGCTACAACCAGGAAAAAAACAACCGATACACAATCTACTCAATCGGCTGGGACGAAAAAGACAATGGCGGTGCCAACTGCAAAAAAACGACCGAAAAGGATAAAGACTGGGCAGTTACAATAAGATGGTTGTAACCCAATCCCCGCTCAATCCAGGCATAAAGCCTTCTGCACAAAAAACAGACAAACATTTACCACCCCACCTACAAAAGAAAACCCACTGCCATCCCCCACTTGCGCAGAAAACCAACCAGCCACACAACACTAACAATTATATTCATGTTTATCTTCTACCACTATTTATGTATTATCTACCCATAATATGGACAAAACTAAAGCCGTAATCTTCGACATGGACGGGGTCTTAACCGACTCCGAACCCCTAATCAACATGGCGGCAATCAAAATGTTCGAAGAACTCGGACTTAAAGTAAAACCCGAAGATTTCCACCCCTTCATCGGTACAGGCGAAGAACGCTACATCGGCGGCGTTGCTGAAAAATACAACTTTCCCCTCGACCTTAAAACCGCAAAAAAACGAACTTATGAAATATACCTTGAACTTGTCCCGCCCCACCTGAAACCATTCCCCGGGGCTGTCGAATTCGTAAAACAATGCCGCACGGCTGGACTAAAAACCGCATTAGCCTCCAGCGCTGACCTGATAAAAATCACGGCAAACCTGAATAAGATTGGCTTACCTGTAGATGAATGGAACTGCATCGTTAGCGCAGAAGATGTTGCTCGCCGCAACCCCGCCCCCGACATCTTCCTCAAAGCCGCCGAAAAACTCGACCTTCACCCGCAGGAATGCGTTGTCATTGAAGACGCCGTCAACGGCATCCAAGCCGCAAAAGCCGCCGGAATCCCATGTATAGCAGTCTGCCACACCTTTCCAAAAGAAAAACTAAAAGACGCTGATATAATAGTAGAAACAATAGATAAACTCACACATATCTTTCTTACATTAACAACATCCCTCAACAAATAACAAAAAATTCTGTATATTCTGACACTTAGAAATATACCGTCCAACACTTTCCATCTCCCACAAAATCATTTACCAACACTCCACCATTTTAATCCTAATTCCTTTCTGTTCTCAAGTTAGCACGGAAAATTTTCATTATTCCCTAAAAATCTTGTTGCCGATTTAAAATTGGGACAAAATTGGATATTATATATTAGTTTGACAAAACAGTTCGCAATTTTACCTTTATTAAAAAGGCAAAAAATGCAATGCAATGATAGTTACTTTACAGTAAGAGAAGCAGCTAAATTTCTGGGTGTAAGTGTAAAAACCATCTATCGGTTAAGCTCCCAGAATAAAATTATTCCTTTAAAGGATGAAAGAGGCAAAAAAATTTTCCCGCGGGATGCACTTGAAAATTTTTCCAAGAATAGAAATGGAGAAAAAAACTTACCGAAGATAAAAAAAGAATCCTTATCTTTAAAAGAAGAAAATCCACCGTATATTCACACCATCTGTCCATCTAAAAATGAGGAGCTGTTTTTTAACTTTGCAAACACCTGGATTTATTGTGCAGATATTTTGAAAACTATCTCAATTGAAAGCAATTCAATAGATTTAATAGTAACATCCCCGCCATATAATGTTGATATTAAATACAATTCACACAATGATAAATTAACTTATGATGAGTATCTCAACTTTACGGAAAAATGGATGTCCAAGTGTTTTGATCTATTGAAAAACGACGGCAGAATGTGTCTGAATATACCTTTAGATAAAAATAAAGGTGGACAACAAAGCGTTTGTGCCGATATTACAACAATCGCTAAAAAAATTGGTTACAAATATCATTCTACAATAATTTGGAATGAACAAAATATTTCAAGACGCACAGCATGGGGTTCATGGCTCTCTGCAAGGGCTCCGTATGTTATAGCTCCAGTAGAGGTGATTTTGGTCCTTTATAAAAATTCATGGAGAAAAACAAGTGGAAGTGGCATCTCTGATATTTCGAAAAAAGAATTTATTGATTGGACAAATGGTGTGTGGACATTCTGTGGAGAAAGCAAAAAACGAGTAAACCATCCGGCACCTTTTCCCGTAGAATTGCCAAGAAGATGTATAAAATTATTTAGTTTTGTTGAAGACGTGGTATTGGACCCATTTCTCGGTAGCGGCTCAACTCTACTCGCATGTATTCAAACAAATAGAATTGGTATCGGTATTGATATAGATAAAAACTATTGTGAATTATCAAAACAAAGAGTTCAAAAAGAATCAAACCAATTAAGCTTAAAATTACAGGGGAATAATGGGCAAATCTATAGGTGATTTAATTTTAGAATATTTCAAATCCCACCCCAATGTGGATTTACCGCATGGACCAGTTGTTGATTATGTAGAAGAACAATATTTTAAATTGTATGGGAAAAAACCCCGTGATACATGGCGGCAAATTAGAAAATTTCATCAGGAGGGAATTTTAATAAAAGTTAAAAAAGGTATTTATCGTTATGATCCCAACGATGTAAACAAAAAAGTACTTCTAGATTTTCCTCCTGAAATTAAAGAAGCAATATTCAAAAGGGATGGTTACAGATGTGTTTTTTGTCATCGTGGGAGGGAAGATGGTGTTGAAATTTGTGCCGACCACAAAATACCCAAAGATAAAGGAGGAGATAATACCCTCGAGAATGGACAAACTTTATGCATGGAACATAATCTACTTAAAAAGAATTATACAATGACAGAAGCAGGCAAAAAATTCTATATTAAATTGTATGAAGATGCTGTAAGATTAAAAGATGAACGAATTATTAAATTCTGCATAGATATATTTGATGTTTACGACAAATACAATTTAGACACTCACATTCCAAGACCAGACAAACCAAAGCAAAATAACCTTCTTGATTCATCCAGATGAAAACTGCAAATAGCCTTTTTCCCTCTCATTAACTCCGCTGATTTGGGTTTACGACTTCGACGGTTTTAAAGTCAACATAACCGCTGTAACCACCCTCGGCTTCGATTATCAGTCTATACGGAACATTTGGTTGAAGTGGTTCAGGACGCGCCTTTGGCACTGCCGGTTTCATCCCCGGGATCGGCATTCCATATATTATCATCTTTGTCGAACGCGATGCGCTGTCTGATATCATATGCCACAGTGGTCTTGGATATTTGCTCTTCTCGGCATCCTCTTTGGTTACAACCTTTACAGACTTTAAACGGTACTTATTATCCAGCAAAAACGAGACAGGGTATACATCCGGATTCACACGCGACGGACGCCCAGGTCTTATCGAAGGCGTTATCTGAATCGGCTCCTTCCTGAAAAAATTGTTCGAATACAGATACGCCCCCACAAATACTAACAATATACAAATCGCTATTATATTTCTCTTCATCATAGTCCTTTCATCTGTCAAATCCGCATTGCATACTTTATGCTCTATTACTTTAGACGCGTCAGACGCAAATAAAGTTTCAAAACTTTGCTCTCTTATTATTTTAGACGGAATCTGACTCCCAAAATTCAAAAACGCAATTTTATTTAAATAAATCCCAACATTTATCAGTCAAACAAACAGGTTTTGCGCTGAATTTTAATTTTTAATTGAATCACTGGCTGAAAAAAGGAAAATGTTATGAAGCTAAAATATAAAGAGAATCAAGGGTTTACACTAATAGAATTACTGGTTGTAATCGCAATAATTGCAATCCTTGCGGGCATGCTTCTCCCCGCCCTCGCAAGAGCAAAAGAATCCGGTAGAAAAATCTCATGCACTAATAATATGCGCCAGATTGCGCTCGCCCTTTTAATGTATGCAGACGAAAACGAGGGGTTCTACCCACGCCGCCTCTCTCCAACCACTCAACCAGGTGCATGGCCCGCAGTCCTCAGAGAAGGATACAAAGACATACGCGTTCTTCGTTGTCCGAGCGACGGACTCAACCCGGCAACAATAACATCCTCCCCCAATCAAGCGGATGCCGCCCCGCGCAGTTACATAATCAACGGTTTTAACGACTACTTCGAAACTACAGTCTCCAACGTAACAGTCGGCAACCTCAGCGGCATTACCGGCATGTCTATGCGCGAAAGCGCCATCAAAGAACCATCCAACACAATCGTCTTTGGAGAAAAAGAAACACAGTCCCAACATTATTACATGGACTTTCTTGAAACATCAGCTGGAAACGACTTTGAAGAAGTCGAGCAAAGTCGTCACATGGGACAGACCGGCAATCGCGGCGGAGGCGGCTCCAACTACGCCTTTGCCGACGGCAGCGTTCGTTACTATAAAGCCGGGAAAACTCTCTCCCCTCTAAACCTCTGGGCAGTAACAGACAAATGGCGCGGCAAAGGACTCCAGCTCGTTCCCTAACAACATCGCACATAGCAAGTTGTCATAAAACAACATAGCTGTTAATAACAAATATTGAATCTCTTACTTTCAGCAATTTGCAAATGTTGTTTTGCCCGATATTTTTAACTGATTCTGGCATATTGCTCCCCCTGTTTGTCTCCTTGCAGCAATTAGTCTGTTTGCCACCGTTTTTCGGAGGTAGATGTCCAATTGCTGTCCCCCAAAAAACTCCAGGACAGACAAATTTTCTTTTTTTACAATCATTTTTACGCATTGTTCGGGTGTGTTTTCATTCTCCATCGAAACAAAAATGCAAACCCGACAATTCAATAAAATAATTTATGCGCCCAAGTAAAAATCCCATATCACTAAAAACTTAAGCCATAACGTCTGCCCCAAAAACCTTTGATTCTTTGGTTCGCTTGCAATTCTTCAAGACTCCTTTTTATAAAAACAACTCCAAATTTTGCGGCTGGATAAAGATTTTTTATGTGTAATGCGCCACCAGTAATTCCACTTCGATGAACATGGCGGAAGAAAGACAACACCACATCTTCATAAACACTGTTGACAACACCGCAGAAAAAGGACTAACAAATCCCGTCCTCTATTACACCCAGCATTTGTTTTTATCACCTATACAAAGCGGGGTGGCATGTTGACTCCAACCGTAAGTGAGATGTTTTTCCATTTTCCAGAGCAAGCGAAGGTTCGCCCCAATTCCGTATACGCGGAGCGGAAAAGATTTGGAGGCACACTTCATATTTTTCACAAAATTATACATCAACCTGATATCCTAATTTATTTTTCCTATTAATTTGCCGTGTATTCATAAGTTATTAGGTTTTAAACGTTTAATACAAATGATTATGAGTTTAACGGCAAAATCTGGATTTATTACAATCTGGATTTATTACTCTAAAAAGGTAAAAAATCCGGGATTTCCACAATAACTTTACCAGTCTGCACGGGTTTGAAAAATAAAAAGGCAATTTCAAGAACTTGATAATTCTTTATTTGGAAGGGTAATTTTCCCAATTTTAATAATATTTTCTGAGATGTTTAAAGTACTTTAGGCAACGATTAGAATTAAATCCAAAAATAAAAAAAGCCGAACTTAGATGAGTTCGGCTTTTTTTATTTTAACTTGGCGGCAACCTACTCTCGCGGAAGCTATACAACCACTACCATCGGCAACGCTGTGTTTGACGGCCGTGTTCGGGATGGGAACGGGTCGGTCCACAGCTTTATGACCACCAAGAAATCCATTTGCATTATTTGCAAAGAGCACCCGCTTTTTTGCGGAAAACCTTTAACTGGATGTTCCCTGACAACTGCACAAGGGGTATCATGCTTATACACATTCGCGAGTAAAATTCGCCTAAATATTTTATAAGATTTAAGCGATTAAGCCTTCGACCTATTAGTACCGGTCCGCTAAACGCATTACTGCGCTTACACGCCCGGCCTATCAACCAGGTGGTCTGCCTGGGGTCTTATCTGCTTACGCAGAGGGAAACCTAATCTTGGGGAGAGCTTGGCGCTTAGATGCTTTCAGCGCTTATCTCTTCCGCACATGGCTACGCAGCGCTGCCCCTGACGGAACAACTGCCACACCAGAAGTGCGTCTTTCTCGGTC
>JAOADO010000019.1:12020-26206 GCA_026417275.1 Verrucomicrobiia bacterium | reverse complement strand
TGCCTGAAGTTTAGGCGAGGTAACATCGGTGGTCTCAGGTTTCCATTTTAAAAATTCCTCCGCCGAGCCAAAGATGGGGGGGTCTGCTGAAATTTCAAAGGCGTCGGAAGGGTTAGCCGCCGCCTGTTCGCCAGAAGTGTAGAATTCAAGAGCCTTGTAAGCGATGAAATCGTAAACTGTTGGACGGTAAGCGTCCGGGACGGTTCCCTTTACAAGCAAATCATCGAACTGTGCTACCGGGGTTTTTTTTAACAATTCGGCGCTTGAGAGCGCCTGTGAGAATATTTTGTCAATTTCTGCAAAAAGTCGCGGCAAATCCCAGGTTGTGAAATCCTTCCCGGGTTGTTCGGCAGTTGCTGTGCGTCTCATAAATCGCCACCGATTGTTTTGAAAATAGTGCCAGTACCAGTTTGCTTGAATAGTCAGCAGAAGCGGTTTTATCTCTGTGGGGGCTGTTTTTAAATATTCCTCCATGCGGATAATTTTCTCCTCCGGTTTGTTTCCCTGAATTGAGGCTTCGAGAATAATCTTTTTCGCAATTGCTTTTGCGGCTTCGCCATAAGCCTTTTCTTTCAAGGCGGCGGAAATTATCGGTTCAATCTTTTCAATTGCTGTTCGTGGTAAGCCTTTGGTTACCGCATCATCTACCTCTTTCCACTCTTTTTCGCGCACGGCGCCAGATGTCAGAGTCACGCACGTGTTCAAGGTCACAGCGATTACAATTAGCGTCTTGAAGACAAAATTTCTCATATCAAAAGTTTAGACGGATTATAAATCGAAATGCTCCGATGTAGAATACAAATAAATAGGATATATATCCTTGTTTGTGAGCATGTTGGGTGGTATGGATAAAACGCATCTTCCAATAAACTAATCTTGCCCACAGGGTTAATTATAAGTAATCTTAATTTCAAATGGTTACTGAGCGGGTTAACCGGATATTGGAAGCTGGCATCCTTGGATTGACGCTTGGCATTTTAATTTATGCGCCGGTGGCAATTGGGGCGGTTTTGCCGCATGATTTTATTTTATTAGTATGGATGCTTGTGGGGATGTTAGTTCTCTGGGGATTGCGGATTATCGTAAACCAGGAGTTCAAAGTTCTCTGGACGCCTGTGTGTTGGGGTGTGCTTGGATTTGCCGCATATGCCGCATTTAAGTATTTGCAGGCGGATATTGAGTATGTGGCTCGGACTGAACTCATACAGGTAATATTTTACATGGGGTTGTTTTTTGCGTTTTTGAATAATCTGCATCGTCGCCGAGCAATAACCACAGTTCTTGCAATTTTGCTGACTCTGGGCACATTGATTTCGATTTATGCGATGTATCAGTATATGACCCGTTCTGAGTTTGTGCTTGTGTTTCCTAAGCCTGCTCAATACGCGGGACGCGCCTCGGGAACATATATTTGTCCAAATCATTTAGCTGGTTTTTTAGCAATGGTTTTGCCGGTTGGCGTGTCGCTTTTACTGTCCGGGCGGATGAGTTATATAGCGAGGATTCTTGTTGGGTATTCGGTTTTAATGATGACGGCGGCGCTGCGGGTGACGGTTTCTCGGGCTGGTTGGTTTGCCGCTGGTGCTGGTGTATTCTTTGTTGTGGTGGCACTTTTGCATAAACGACGGTTTTGGCTTCCGGTAACTATTCTTGCAATGATTCTGATTTTTGTTGGTTTGTATCTATATAGCCACAGTTTTACTGCGAAGAAGCGGGTGGAGGAGAATAGGCTTCTTGTTCCTGATGAAAACCGCAGGATTTTATACTGGCGCGGAGCGATTGACGTGTTTAAACAATCGCCAGTATTCGGGGTTGGTCCCGGACATTATGATTACAGATACAGACAGGTGCGGCAGCCGCTCAACGTTGCTCAGGGGAGGCCAGGCTGGGTTCATAACGATTATTTGAACACACTTGTTGATTATGGAGTTGTTGGGTTTTCAATTATTTTAATCGTTCTTGCTGTTCTTGTTTATACGGCAGTTCAATCCTGGAACAGTGTTAAACGCAGGATAGAATCTGGAAAAACAAGCAACAAAGGCTCAATCATGCTTGGCGTGGCAGGCGGGCTCGTCGGGCTTGGCGTGCATTCATTCTTCGATTTCAACATGCACATTCCTGCAAATGCCGCTATTGCCATCGTTTTTATTGCTATTTTGACGTCATACTGGCGGTATTCCACGGAACGGTGTTGGATATCAACCAGAGGGGTGTCAAAAGCGATTGCTTTATTGTGTTTATTTGTTTTCTCAGCGACTTTATTGCTTGCGGCAGTTCCGAGATATAAAGAAAGTAAATTTTTAAAACTTGCCAATGAGACTCTCTCTGAAAGTGACACGATTAAATACTTGAAAGAGGCATACAAGATTGAGCCGCAGAATTTTGAGACTTCATATACGATTGGCGAATTGATTCGCAACCGAAGTTGGCAGGGGGGCGACGATTATAAAGAACTTGCGTTAGTGGCAATAGCGTGGTTCAGGAAGGGCATGGATGCAAATCCGCTCGACCCGTATCCGTTTTTAAGATACGGGATGTGTTTGGACTGGATTGGCAGACGCGCCGAAGCGGGAGTTTATTTTAAACGTGCGCTGGAACTTGACCCGAACAGTTACTATATGCTTGCGCACGCTGGTTGGCATTATTTTCAGGTTGAAGATTATAAGAAGGCGCAGGAAATGTTCATGCGCTCTTTAAAACTTAACTGGTGGGACAATCCGTTGCCTGTTCTTTATTTACGAATTATGGAAGAGAGGAAGTTGATTAAGGATTAATTTCGGTTTGTTTCTCAGGGGCATGCGTTGTTGTAAAACAAATGGGTATATTGTTATCAGATACCCCGGAAAATTTAACTGAATTTTAAACGAGCAATAACGTCTTTTACATTAATGGGTGTTGCTATTAAGTATAAGTGGCAAATTGTATTTTTTGCTGTAACTTTGCTATGCAGTGTAGCGGTTATAAGGCAGATGGAATCGAATAAATCGCGTCATATTGAGTTGCGCGAGGCGTTTATTCTTTTGCATAGCCGCGGTTATACAAATGAGGCACAAAAACTCTTTAATAAATTGTTGGATGAAATTCCAAAACTCTCTGATACTCAATTGATTGACGATTTTCAGAGGACTTTGAATCTTGTTGACCCTACTATTCCGCATTCGAGCAATTTAATCTGGGTTTATCATTGGACGGTTAGCAATGAACTTGAGAAGCGCTCGGCGAGCAATATTCGCAAAGCTTTAAAACTTGCCAACGAATAATTTAAGGCAATCGTTGACATATTTTTCAAAAATGTATAATTTTTTGAGAAATAAGCGAAGAGGAGAAAACGCATGTTGTTAGTAAGAATAACATTGATTGTCGCCATAATTGCGGCACTTGCCGCAACAGGTATTGGCATTGTTAAGGTAAAAGAAAGCATCGTGGCTTTGCGGGATGACCGTGACAATGAAAAAAGAATGAAGGAAGAGCAGATTGCACGCGCTACGAAGGCGGAAAAGTCCCTTGAACAAACTACTGCCCAATTAAAGCGCGAGCAGGCGAATCATCAGGATACTCGCAACAAATTGAACCAGGCGACTTCTGACCTTGCTGAAGCGCGCAAGAATATACAATCGCTTACGGCTGAACTGGATAAAACTAAGGCGGAACGGCTCGATGCACAGCAAAAGCTTGCCGCGTGGAATGCGCTGGGGCTAACGCCTGACCAGATTAAGAAAATCCAGTCTGACCTCGACCAGGCGAAGAAGACGATTGATGCCATTGAAGCTGAGAAGAAAATCCTCGCCAGTACTGTGGCGCGTCAAAAGAAATTTATCGAAGACCTTCTTGTGCCAATCAAAGATGAGGATAGAGATATTCCTCTTCCGACAGGTCTAAAGGGTACGATTGTTGCTGTTGACCCGCGATGGGAGTTTGTTGTCCTCGACATCGGCGAAAACCAGGAGGTTCGCGAGGGGGGAATTCTTAAAGTCCATCGCGATGGGAAACTTCTTGGCAAAGTAAAAGTAAGAAACGTTTTTCCGGATAAATGCATTGCGAATATCCTTCCAGAATGGAGATTTGGCGAAATCCGCGAAGGCGACCAGGTTCTTTACTAACCATGAAACGTGTTTTAAGCAAAGCAGTTTTGGTTTTATTGCTGTTTGTGGCTGTGGGCAGTCTGTCGATTCTTTTTGCAGGCTGTGGAACTGTGGCTGAAGACAGCAGAAACGTTTCGAGCCGCCCATGGAATGCTCCAAAAACATGGGAAGGTCCTCTTCCTTCGACAATTAATGAGGGCAGATAAATTTTATCTAACGGGTTGTCAGAAAATTAAAGCAACATTCGTAAGATACTTAACATTGGCACTTAATTTAGTAATTATTTAAATAATAATGTTTTTTAAAAACCAGTTAATTATTTTTCTTTTGGAGGGAATTCGAAGGTTACTTTCCCTGTTTTATTCATAACGAGATAGGCTTTAAATGGTTTGTTGTATCTGGAGATGAAGCCTTCGAGCAAATCGGTTTTGCCCTCTTTCAGGAGTTTTGTCGCCTGGTCTGGTTTTATTTCTTGATTAAGAATGAACCTGTTGATTTTGAACTTGCATGGTTTGTTTTTTGCGGTTGATTTTTCGCAAATGTAGGAGTCTTCGAATTCAAATACTTTGCCGTGGCATTTTGGACACTCACCGATTGTTTGACGCCCCTCAAAGTTTAATTCTTTCGGTTCTGATTTTGGCGTTTCTTTCTTTTTTGAATCCTCTTTTTTAACGCCATTTTCTTCGAACTCAAATTCAACGTTGCCTTTTTTGAGGATAAGTCTTGCCTTAAATTTTCTTCTACGTTTCTTTGAGATAAATTTTTCGAAGTAATCTGTTTTGCCTGTTTCCAGCAGTTTTACCATTTGTTCGCGACTGATTGGCTGCTGGAGTATAATTTTGCTTGTTTTGAAATCGCAGTTTTTTTCGTTTATTTTTTCGCAGTAATAAGATTTTGAATTTTCGAACACTTTTGCGCCGCATTTAGGACATTTGCCGAGGGGTTCTCCGACGGGCTGTTCAGGAGCGGTGGTGGGTTCGCCGTTTTCTTCGGGTTTCTGTCCGTTGTTTTCAAAGTAAAAGGTTGTTTTAAAGTTGTCGTCCAGTTTTATTATGGCGGAGAATGGTCTGCCGGTTTTGCTTCTAAAATCCGATAGCGGACCGACCTGTTTATTTTTAATCAACTCTTCGACTTCCGGGATGTCGAATTGTCTGCCTGCGATGATTTTCCAGACGTAGAAATCGCATTTTGAACACTGGAATTTTTTGTAATTTTCGACGACTTCGCCGCCGCATTTTGGACATGGAGTTGTTAATTTACCAAAATCTCCAGGGACGGTTTCGCTGTTATAGTTTTTCGCTTTTTCGACTATAGACTTTGCCATTTCGGCAATGCTATTCATGAATTCTTCTCTGCCGTATTTTCCCCTTTCCATTAGTTTTAGTTTATATTCCCAATCGCCTGTCATTTCTGGGGAAATCAATTCTGGGATTTGAAGTCCGCGCAACAGTGTAATTAGAGAGAATGCTTTTGGAGTTGGTTTTAACTCTTTTCCGAGGCGCTCAAGGTATTTTTCTGCCAGCAAACCGTCAATAATCGCCGCTCGCGTAGCCGGCGTTCCGATTCCTTTGTCGCTGATTGCCTGACGCAAATCTTCGTCTTCTATTAATTTACCTGCGCCTTCCATTGCGGAAAGGAGGGTTGCTTCAGTAAATCTCGGTGGCGGTTTTGTCTGGAGTGCTTTGATTTCGATGTCTTCTGTTTTTACCTTTTCGTCTTTATTTACAGGGGGTAAACTTGGGGCGTCGCCTTCTTGCTGGTCTTCTTTTCCGTAAATTTCTAACCATCCTGCAGTGACGAGGACTTTTCCCTCTGTTTTGAATGGTTCGCCTTCAACACGTGTAATTCTTGTTGTAATCAGATATTCTGCCGCAGGGAAGAACACTGCAAGGAATCTTTTGACGACCATTTCATAAATCAGTTTTTCTTGATTATTAAGGTGTTTAGGTTCAATTGTTGTTGGAATAATCGCAAAGTGGTCGGATATCTTTGCGTTGTTGAAGACTCGTTTGTTTGGTCTAACCCAACCGTATTCAAGTATTTTCCGGGCGTGGACGGAAAAGTCCGATGATGCCAGGAATTTAACGACATCTTTTGCGGTGTTTAGATAGTCTTCTGGCAGAGCGCGGGAATCTGTTCGCGGATAGGTCAGGACTTTATGTTTTTCGTAGAGCGCCTGGGCTATTTTTAGAGTTGTGGAAGCGCTGAAACCGTATTTGTTGTTTGCTTCTCTTTGTAGTGTGGTCAGGTCATATAATAGTGGTGGGATAGAGGTTGATGGTTTGCTTTCTTCTGTTACCTCTCCAGGTTTGCCAAGGCATTTGGATTTGATTTCTTCGGCGCGTTCTGCCGACCACAGCCGCTCGGGGCGTAAATCTGAATCGTTGTTTTCTTTTGGTTTTGTAAAGTTTTCATCAAACCATCTGCCGACGTAGATTCCCGATTGGGCGGCGAATGTGGCGTGGATTTCCCAGTAATCGCGCGGGACAAAATTTCTTATTTTTTCCTCTCTGTCGACAACGATGGCGAGTGTGGGGGTCTGGACTCTGCCGACGGTGGTCTTCTGGAAGCCGCCGCTTTTTGAATTGAACGCTGTCATTGCGCGAGTGCCGTTTATGCCCACGAGCCAATCGGCTTCGGAGCGGCAGAATGCGGCTTCGGCGAGCGGAAGCATCTCCTCATTTGAACGCAGGCATCGGAATCCTTCGCGGATGGATTCAGCCGTCATGGATTGAAGCCAGAGCCGTTTGATAGGTTTGTTTGTTCCGCTGTGTTTTATAATTAGACGGAATATTAATTCGCCTTCTCGTCCTGCATCGCACGCATTGATTATTTCTTCGACGTCCTTTCGATTTATAAGTTTTATTAAGAGTTTAAGTCTGTCTTCTGAACTTTCAATTGGGTGGAGGTCAAAACAGTTGGGAATGATAGGTAAATTTTCAAATGACCATTTTCCTTTTTTTACCCTGTATTCTTCTGGTTCGCAGATTTCGAGCAAATGCCCTACGGCGGAGGAGACAATGTATTTGTCGCTTTCATAATAATCGCCCTTTCGCGAAAAACCGCCGAGCGCTTTCGCGATGTCTGATGCCACCGAGGGCTTTTCTGCTATTACTAAAGATTTGCCCATTTTAATTTTACGAAATTGTTACTTTATATTTTCAAAAACTCAAATTGTTTTGTTTAAAACATCTTTTTTTCCGTATTTCACAGAAAAAGAAAGATGTATTAAATCGGTCGTTCTGTCAAAACCTCAATGTGAATTATGGTTTTAATGCCAGCTTGTATATACAAATTTTTAAATTTTATCAAATCCAACGCAACATTTATGTTGAATTCGTATAGATTGTTTGGGAAACATCGTATATTATTTTTCTGGCAACGGTAAAACAATCAAGAGTATTTGTCAAATTGTATGGAAATAAAGATTGATGAGTCAATTGAGCGGATTGTGGAAATAGCGCTGGCGGAAGATATTGGCAGAGGCGATGTAACTACCATGGCGACAGTGCCTGCGGATTCGTTTTCAAAGGCTCTTATTGTGGCGCGGGAGAATCTGTCTTTATGTGGTTTGTCTGTTGCGGAAGCGGTTTTTAAAAAAGTTGACGAAACAATTAAGTTAACGCCTCTTAAACATGATGGTGAGCAGGTTCTGGCGAATTCTTCAATTGCTGTAGTTGAAGGCAGGACGATGGGGCTTTTGACTGCCGAGAGGGTTGCATTAAATTTTCTGCAGAGACTCAGCGGTGTGGCGACTGCGACAGGCAAGTTTGTTGAGGCGGTGAAGGGGACAAAGGCAAAAATTTTGGACACAAGAAAAACAACTCCTGGTTTGAGAAAGCTGGAGAAATACGCCGTCTGTTGCGGGGGGGGAGTAAATCATAGAATCGGGTTGTATGACCAGATTTTGATTAAGGACAATCACCTTGCCGCGTTGAAGAATGAGTTGCCGAATCCGATTGCCGCGGCGGTCAAACGGTCTCGCGAACGTTTTCCATCGCTTATTGTTGAAGTGGAGGCGGACACGCTTGAACAGGTGGCTCAGGCGGTGGAGGCAAACGCCGACATTATCTTGCTGGACAATATGGGTGTTGAGCAAATCCGCGAAGCGGTTCGTATTGTCAACGGCAGATGCAAACTCGAGGTCAGCGGCGGAGTCAATTTGAGTACTGTCCGAGCCTTTGCTGAAACCGGGGTTGATTATATTTCTGTGGGCTCAATAACTCATTCGGCGCGTGCTGTGGATATTGCTCTGGATTTTGTAGAGTAGTCCGCAAATTTACGGTTTTAAAAATGACAGTAGACGCTCTGATATTGAAAACATTGCGGTCTGCGCTGGGAACTTTTGTTTCTGGGGCGGAACTTGCCGGTCGTTTAAAAATAAGCAGGGCGGCAATCTGGTCGCATATTGAAGAGTTGCGAAAATTGGGCTACGACATTGAGGCAAGCCCTCATCTTGGTTATCGTCTTAAAAATTCGCCGGACATTCTTCTGGGGGATGATTTGATTTCGAGGTTAACCGGCGTAAAGATAATCGGAAGGGAAATCCAGGTTTTTCAAGAGACGACTTCGACAAACGACATTATTGAAAAGATGGCGATTGACGGTGTGTTTGAAGGCGTCGTAATTTTTGCGGAGTCTCAGACAAGGGGCAGGGGGCGGCTCGGGAGGAGCTGGCATTCTTCGGCGCGGAAGGGATTGTGGTTTTCTATACTGTTAAGACCGAGCCTTCATCCGCGCGCTTCGATGCAAATAACAATTGCCGCGGCAACTGCAATAAGGAACGCGATTTGCAATCTTACAAAGCTGCCGGCGTTGATAAAATGGCCTAACGATATTGTGATTAATGGGAAAAAAGCGGCAGGCATTCTGAATGAAATCAGCGCTGAAACCGAGCGGATTAAATATTCAATTCTGGGAATAGGAATCAATGTAAATCACGATATTTCTGATTTTCCAGGAGAAATCAAAAATATTGCCACGTCAATCAAAATTGAAAAAGGCGAGAGTGTGAGCCGTGCGGAACTTGCCATTGCCGTGCTTGAGGAATTGGATAAATATTATCAGAAAATATTGAATAAAGATTTTCAAACAATTGCGGATGAGTGGACGCATTATTGCGCCACAATCGGCAAAAATGTCACAATCCGACTGCCGGACCGGGTTGTTCAAGGGAGGGCGGAATCTCTGGATTCTGATGGTTGTCTTCTTGTGAGAAAAACTCATGGACATTTGGAAAGAATTGTGGGCGGCGATGTAACATTGGAGAAGTGAAAGATGGGTTTGCTTATTGACATTGGCAACACCAATACGCACGTTGGAACGTGTGACCTTAAGCGCGGCGTTCGCAAAAGATGCGATTTTCCTACGAAACTCTGGTTTTCCGGTCAGATTGATGAAAAATTAAGCGAATTTGGGGAATATATCGGCAACGAAGGTATTGCGCTATGCAGTGTTGTTCCTGAGGCAACTGCAATGGCTGTGTCGAGTTTGGACAGAAATTTCAAATTTATTCCATGGATTTTGACTTGTAAGAACGTACCGATTTGTTTTTCGAAATATCCAGATCCTTCCTCCTTAGGCGCGGATAGAATTGCAAACGCTGTTGCCGCGGCGAGGGTGTATCATCCTCCAGCCATTGTGGTAAGTTGTGGTACTGCTGTAACTATTGATTGTGTGGATAAAAATTATTGTTTCAGAGGCGGCGTAATTCTCCCGGGGGTTTCGATGTTTACGCAGTACCTTCACGAAAAAACTGCGTTGCTTCCGGAGGTTCAATTTGAAAAATACAGTCGTTTTTACGGCAAGGACAAAAAAACCGCCATTCTTGCCGGTATTAATAAAGGTTTTCCGGGTATGATTGGGACAATGATTGACGGGATGTTTGCGCAGTTGAGGTTGGAAAATGCCATTGTTGTGGCGACCGGGGCTTACGCAAGGCAGATTGAAAAAGAGGTAGGTGTTATTGATGTTGTTGACCCTGAACTCACGCTTTGGGGGCTTTATATATCGTGGAAACAGAGCATATAAAACACAGTTGATGGAAGATGAGGATAGTCATGAACAGAATAGAAGAAAGGTTTCAAAATCTTAAAAATGACGGTAGAAAGGGGTTGATTATTTATATTGGCGCCGGCGACCCGGACCTTGAAGCAACGCGTCGGTTGGCGATTGAATTTGACAGAATCGGTGTTGATGTTCTTGAACTTGGCGTTCCATTCAGCGACCCTCTGGCGGATGGAGTTGTGAATCAACTTGCCGCGCAACGCGGGCTCCAATCCGGGACAACTCCGCCGGGTGTTCTTAGGAGTGTGGTGGAAATTCGTAAATCGGCTCAAATCCCGATAGTCCTTTATATTTATTACAATCTTGTGTTTCGATACGGTCTGGAGAGGTTTATAAAGGATGCGGCGGAGGCGGGTGTGGATGGGCTTCTTGTTCTGGACCTTCCGCCGGATGAAGCCGGCAAATACCACGATTTGATGAATGGATACGGGTTGTGTCCAATCTATCTTATTGCGCCAACCACGCCAGAAGAACGAATCAAGTTTATTGTCAACAGGGCGAGAGGTTTTGTTTATTATGTTTCGCGCGAAGGCGTCACCGGCATGCAGAGTGGTGTTCCGGAGTCGTTGCCGGCGATGGTTTCGGTTATTAAGAAGCATACGTCGTTGCCAGTTGCAGTTGGTTTTGGTATATCGAATTCTGAACAGGCAAAGATTGTGGCTCAACATGCGGACGCCGTCGTGGTCGGGAGCGCGGTGGTGGATAGGATTGGAAAGATGGGCAAGTCTTCAGATATGGTTACAAATGTGACGCGATTTGTTCAGGAACTGTCAAAGGCGGTTAAACTGGCAGAGGATTATGAATTACACAAAGGCGAGTGATAATTGGTTTGCAATCATAATGGCTGGAGGGAGCGGCGAGCGGTTCTGGCCTGTGAGCCGGCGGAAAAACCCGAAACAGCTTCTTAAATTGCTTGGTGGACGATCGTTTCTCCAGCAAGCCGTAAGCAGAGCGTCGAAAATAATCAATCCGTCAAACATTTTCGTCATAACAAATATTGAACAGGAAAAGGCTGTTCGTGCTCAATTGCCGAGATTGAATAAAAACAACATTATAGCTGAACCGTGCGGCAGAGACACCTGCGCTGCCGTAACGCTCGGCGCGGCTCTTGTTGGTGCAAGGAACAAAGATGCAGTCATGGCGGTGTTGCCGGCGGACCACGTTGTCCTTGATGAGGATAGGTTTCTTGGTATTCTCTCGGATTCGTTTTCCCTTGCTTCTAAGAAAGAGGTAATGATTACAATCGGCATTGAGCCAACTGAACCGCACACTGGGTTCGGATATATTAAATTGCAGGAAAAGTTTGAATCCGAACCAGAGTTAAAAATTAACACTGTCTTCTGGAAGGCTGAGAGATTTGTTGAGAAACCGCCTTATGAAAAAGCGGTTGAATATTTAAGAAGTGGCGGTTATCGGTGGAACGCTGGCATGTTCATCTGGTCTTACAAGACACTATTAAATGGATTGCAAAAGCATCAACCGGGGTTTTATGAATTATGTTTGAAGTGGACAGAGGCGGCTTTCAAAGTGTCTGCGCTCACGGGGGTAATTAAAGGGGATTATCCAGGAATTAATAAGATTTCTGTGGACTACGCGCTCATGGAGAGAGCGGAGAATGTGGTGGTTGCCAGCGGTGATTTTCGGTGGGACGACCTGGGTTCGTGGTCTGCTCTGTACAAACATTTAACCGCGGATGAGCATGGGAATTGCATTGTGGGAAACTGCACTTGCGTGGATTCGCATGGAAATTTAGTCTTCGATGCGCGAAAGAAGTCAAGGTCTATGGTGGCAACTGTGGGGGTCAAAGATTCTATCGTAGTTTTAACAGACGATGCAATTCTCATCGCGCAGAAGGGGCAGGATCAGAAGATTAAAGAGTTGGTTAAAAAATTGGCGGAAAATAGTAAATACAAAAAATTGCTTTGATGTTTTGATATTACCGGCTGTCAATATTTTCTGGATTTAATTTATATCTGTGGCTGTGTTGTTGTTTCAACTACTGCCTGGTGGGGAGGTTGTTTTTCTTTCGAATGTTCGCTGTAAGAGATTAATGCTGCTCCGAGCACGATTAACGCAACACCAGCCCATCGCACAGTTGAAATGTTTTCATTTAATAGAAATCGCGCCGCGAGGGTGGTCATAACGAAACTTAGTGAAGTAAGAGGCCAGATGAAGCTCACGTCTTTTTGCCCCAGTAAATAGAGCAATCCGACAAAGAAAAGCGTTTCAAGAAACAGTCCTAAAAGGAAGTGTTTATTCACAAACGCGTTGCCAACCATCTTCAGGATGTTTTTGAGCATGGCTGTGTTTTGTTCGCGCTGTTTATACAGAACAACGATTTCGTCGACGCCTTTTTTAATTTCTATTACGCCTAATGCTTCTATTACGAAGGCAACAACTAAGATGACTAATATTCTGACCATATTTATATATCCTGATATCTTACCAGTTTTATTTGGTTTTCGCAAACGCGGTTCTTTGCTTCTGTGTCAATTAACGCCTTGAATTCATGAACGGCGTTTTTTTTAGATGGGTGGGAGTAAATCTCTGTGATGCCGCTCGGTAGAATTTTGATAAGGTTTATAAGATATTGCGGGTCAACGTGTCCATTTTGCAAAAGACCGAACACCTGGTCCGCGAATTTTATATTTTTTTTCTCTAATTTTCTCCTGCACCATGCCGAAAGGAGTCCGAAGGTTGTCGCTTCGCAAATTTTCCCCAGGATTCGTTCTTTAGATAGTTTTAAATTCAATGAGAGTGGGTCGCGGGTTAAGCGAATGGCTTTAATTCCCCATTGTTCGGCGTTTTCCATGATAATATTGAAAACCACCGGTTGCATGTGAAAATGCAGATGGCCGTTTAGGTGGTCGAGGGGCAGTCCTGTGTTCTGAAATTTTTTAACCTGAGCCGAGATTTCAAGTTCAAGTTGCCGCCTTAATCTTTTTTTGAAATAACAATTAAAGCCAGTTTTTACTGGTGAATTGTGAAATTTGCCATCGTTTCCAACAAGGTCTGGAATCTGTGTTTTATTAAGAGCTGGTTTATCGAAGAGCAGAGACAGGTGAAGTCCGACACCGAGGGTTTTGTTTTCCTTTGCGATTATGAGTGCTTTTGTTGCGCCGTCCTCGTTTACCATCAAGCTTGCGGTTGTAAGGATGCCGTTTTTATGTGCTTCCAGAACGGCCTCGTTAACATCGTTGTCTTTTCCAAAGTCGTCTGCGTTGACAATTAGGAGTTTTGTTTTTGTCGATTTTTGCATTTTTTCTATCGGAATTTCGCTGTAAATCCGGGCGTCTCAAAGGCGGGTTTACATGTCTGTTCCATAGGAAGGATTGTATTGAGAATTTGGGAATATTTTCGATTTCACTAGTGCCCAGTAAATTGCCTTTAAACCCAGCATAATCTTTTTTGATTTTCCAAGTCTTATTTTATTTTCGCCCACAACGCAGTAATTGCATTTTTCAATCTTTTTCAGAAGGTTCCAGTAGATTTCTGCCATTAACTCGGCGGCAATCATTGATTTTTTGTCTTCTGGCGGCAGTATTTGACGCGCTTTTCGGAAGTGATTTTTTGCTTGTTCAGCAATTGAGCGGGCAAGTTTTATGAATCTGTGTGAATGTACTCCTTCCATTATATCAGATTCTGGGACGCTGAATCGCTGTAATTCTTCGAGCGGGATGTAAATCCTTCCGCGCAGGGCATCGTTGCGCACATCGCGCAGAATATTTGTCAACTGGAGTGCTTTTCCCAGTTCCACTGCGAATTCTTTTGTTTTTTCGTTTTTATATCCAAAAATTTCTATGCTCAAAAGCCCCACCACAGATGCCACTCGGTAACAATAGAGGTCAAGTTCATCAAAGGTGTTATACCTTTTGATTTTAAGGTCCATCCCCACGCCGTTTAAAAGTTCGTCGAATGATGAGAATGGCAGATTGTATTTTTTTATTATTTGTTTTAGTTCTTTGTTTACTTCGAAAGTGGGTTCTTCCCCTTTGTAAATTTTCTTCAAGTCATTGCGCCACTCATTGATTTTTTTTT
>JAOADO010000019.1:0-12010 GCA_026417275.1 Verrucomicrobiia bacterium | reverse complement strand
CGCATAGAGGATGCACATGTCGTTTTTCTTATCTGGCGGCAAGACGCAAAAAGCAAACGCAAGATTTGAAGCGCTGGATTTTGTTATTTTTGCGGAGGCGGTCATCTAAATGATATTGACAGACTTTGAATTTTCCGAAGATTCAAACACATATGTTCTACAATTGGCTGGCTGATTCGCGTGTTTCCGTTTCTTTTCTGGGGGGCAATCCTCCTTTTTCCGCTAACGTTGGAAATCTTTTTTTGTATTTTCTGTGATGTCGTTTGCTGAAAAATGAGCCCCATCCGCCTGAGGAATTTGAGTTGTCATGGTTTGTTGTTTTTTCCGTTGCCACAACGGTTTTCTTTTCCTTTAGAGCCCAGATAATCATCAACGCGACGCAAAACAGAGCGAGGATTAATCCGACAACAATCAAAGCCTCGCTTAACCATGGATTTGAAGCCTCAGGAAGCGCGCCTGGCAAAAGGTCTGCCGCATCAACTGCGGACAATGTAGCATTTATAGCATTCATTTTTCGTCATGATTACTAATTTTAGTCCCTTCGTCAACGAGTTCTCCGTCTATTTTAAGATTGAGTCTTTGCATTCTGTAACGCAAAGCGTGACGGGAAATTTTGAGTTGGTCTGCTGTTTTAGCGATATTGTAATTGTTCTGTTCGAGCGCCTGCAGGATAAGGTTTTTCTCGAAATCCGAGAGTGATTCGTCCAGTGATTTTTCTCCTCCAATGATTGGAGCCGATTCTTTTCGAAGTCTGGATTCCAGTTGAAAATCTGGCAAGTTGTGTTTTTGAATATACTCGGAGTTTTCAAGGATAACAGCGCGTTCGATGACATTTCTCAATTCGCGGACATTGCCTGGCCAGTGATGCGACAGGAGTTTTTGTTTTGCGTCGTCGGTGAAGCCTTTAATCTTTTTTCCGATAACTTTTGTGAAGTGATTTAGAAAATGGTTTGCCAGTAGAATAATATCACTGCTTCGTTCTCTCAAAGGTGGGGGGCGAAATTGAATGACGTTCAGGCGGTGATATAAATCTTCTCTGAATTGACCATTTCGGATTGCTTCGATAATGTCGCGGTTTGTTGCGGCAATTAATCTTACGTTTACCTTTAACTCTTCGTTTCCGCCTACGCGGGTAAACGTTCCGTTTTCGAGAAAACGGAGCAATTTTGCCTGAAGCGGACGACTCATGTCGCCTATTTCGTCCAGAAAAATTGTTCCGCCGTCGGCTTCTTCGACCCGTCCAAGTTTCTGTCTTAAGGCGCCTGTGAATGCGCCTTTTTCGTGTCCGAAAAGTTCACTTTCGAGCAAGTTTTCTGGAATTGCCGCGCAGTTTATTCTTACGTAGTTGTTTTCTCGACGATGGCTCAAACTGTGAATTGCACCGGCAACCAATTCTTTTCCCGTGCCTGTTTCGCCAAGGATTAAAACGGTGGTGTCTGTTGGCGCCACCATTTTTATTAGTTCTTTGATTTCAAGCATCTTCGGCGATTCGCCAATGATATGTTCAAGTGTGAATTCTTCCGCTGTTTGCTGACGATACCGCCGATTTTCCTCCAGCAACAAATATCGTTCGGCGCAGTTTTTTACCGCGTTAATCAATTCGTCAGGGTCGAAAGGTTTTGCAAGGTAGTCGTAGGCACCAAGTTTTATCGCTTCTACTGCTTGTTTTGGAGTTGCGTAGGCGGTTATGACAAGCACGGGCAGGTGTTGCCAGCGTTGGTGAATGAATTTTAATAATTCAATGCCGCTCATTCCGCCAAGCCGCATATCGGTGATAACCATGAAGAATTCTTCCCGCTCCAGAAGTTTAAGGGCTTGTTCCGCGGATTCAGCAGATGATGCTTTGTATCCTTCTACGTTCAAAATATTTCCCAGAGAAATGCGCATTGCCTGCTCATCGTCGACAATAAGCAGTGGCGGCAAAAGATTTTTATTCACCGGCTTCATATCTAACTGCGGGTAATGTTATTATAAATTCCGCACCATTGCCCGGCGCGGATTCCACCCGAATCGTTCCTCCATAAATATCAAGGTTTTGCTTCACAATTGCAAGCCCAAGACCTGTTCCGGACTTCTTTGTAGTGAAATAAGGTTCAAAAATCCTTTGTTTCTTGTCTTCTGGAATACCTGGTCCGTTGTCTTTTATGGAAATAACTATGTCGTCTTTTGCGTTCCGGCTGATGTTTATTTCTATTTTCCCTTTATCGTTCAGTGCTTCGCGCGCATTTTGCAGTAGATTGATAAAAATTGCCTGTAGATGATACCTTTGCATCATTACAAATGGTTCGGATACATTAAAATTTTTGTCTATTTTTATTTCATGGTGGGAGCCTTTTGGAAAAACTTGCTCGAGTGAAGATTCAAGTGTTTCAATAACGTTCAGTTTTTCTATTCTTCCTTCCGCAAGTTTTCCATAACCAAGAATCTCGACGATGATGTTGTCAACTTTGTCAACGCCGGTTCGTATGAGTTCTATTTGTTGTTGAATTGACGCGTTTGGTTCTTTCAATAATTTTTCCAATACATAAACCGAACTCTTAATGACTGCCAGTTGATTTTTGACCTGATGTGCTATTTCCGCCGCGATTCGGCTTGCGGATTTTAATTGTTCGGAACGAGATTCAAACTGGTGCCGTTCATGTTCTGCCATTTTTGTCCTCAACAACAACAGTTGCAGTCCGTAAAAACATGCGGCAAACAATACAAGTAGCGTTGTCCTTAAAAATACCGGTTCTGTTGGGTTTTCCGGCGGCAAAAGGTCAAGAGCCCTGAGCGTGTTTTCATCAATCCCGGGGTCTGTATTTCTGATTTCTGCAATTAAATTCGATTTATTGGTGTCTGTTTTTTCGGAATTTCGATTTCCCACAGTCCGTTCTGTCATAGACTGTTCTGCGCGCCACATTGTTATGTACGATTCTGCTTCTCTTTCGCGAATCTTGATTTCAAGACTGCCGGCACCTATGTAAACTAAACATATTAGCAGGTTTAGCGATATTTGTTCTGCTGCAATAAGATGCAGCAGGGCGTTTCTGAGCATTAGCGCCACAAATAACCAGTATAAAACGCTCTCAAATCCCCCGGTGATTAACGTTAATATGGCAACCAGTAGTGAATCAAAAAAACTATTAACTACAAGAAGCCATCTCAGTTTTAGCATTTTTTCTTTCCATATGCCCAGTAATGAAAAAACTATGCCAATGTTGAATGCTATATAGAAAACGAAAAATCGTCTGATTCCTTGTAATACGATTTCCCGCAGTGGAGTAACAGTTGTTAATGGTTGGGTAAAAAACAGGTAGTAAATTAGAATCCCTATTAAAATAACTTTAATTGGAATAATAATGTCGCGCTCTATCTCGCGTATTCGCCGATGCAATAAATGATTGGAGGGTTTTAATGGTTTTAAAAGGTTCTTATATTCTTCTATTATTTTTAGTGCGTCTAACTTCATTCACTTTTATAAAAGATTGGAGTTTTTTACCCAATCACATTCTAATTATTTCAATCTTTCCAGTGTAAACTGCGCAATCTTATCTGCTCCCATGAGTCTTCCTATGCCTTCATATCCGCAGGAAAGCATTCCTTCTTCAGGTCCAATAAATTCCGCCCCTCTGTCTTTTAATAATTTAACATTGTGCTGGGTTGCCGGATGCAACCACATCTTGCCGTTCATTGCAGGCGCAATCAACAGTTTTGCGTCTTTGTTCAGAGCCAGCGCAATGCATGTGAGCGCATTGTCCGCGATTCCGACGGCAATTTTTGCGATTGTGTTCGCCGTGGCGGGGGCAATCAACAATAAATCCGCTTCGTCTGCCAGTGTTATGTGTGTTGGCTTCCATTCTTCTTCGTCATCAAATAGAGAGGTTATGACAGGATTTCTCGATAATGTCTTAAATGGAACGGGGGTTACGAATTGTTGAGCGTCTGGCGTCATCACGATATGGACGTCGACTCCGGCTTTGACAAGATTGCTTGTTATATCAAGCGCTTTGTGAGCGGCTATTGAACCCGTAACACCGAGAATGACTGTTTTTTTCTTGTTCATTTTAGTTCGCACCGTCGTTTTTATTGTATTGTAATCCGTCGTGTTCTCATCCTTTCCGCACAAATTATTTTCTGCAATCGTTCAAGGTCTTCCTCCATTGTCCCGCTTATTATAAGATAATCAAATTCATTCCAGCGCATCATCTCTTGTTGGGCTGTGTTAAGACGTTTTTTTACCTCTTCGGCGGAGTCTAAGCCGCGTGTTTTAAGCCTTTCTTTAATTACGTCAATTGCTTCGGCACCGACAAAGACTGTTACAAGCGAATTGCTCAAACAGGGTTCTTTGCCGATGTGTTCGCGAATGCTCTTTGCTCCCTGGACGTCAATATTCAATAAAACATCTTTTCCGCTCTGTAGTATGCGGTAAACTTCGCTCTTGAGGGTGCCGTAATAATTCCCGTGCACAATCGCGTATTCCAGAAAGTCTCCGTTGTTAATATGTTTTTCAAATTCTTCTCTTGTCAGGAAATAATAATCAACGCCGTGTTTTTCACCAGTTCTTGGCGTCCTTGTTGTGCATGTTATTGCGCGAACCACATTCTTGTCTGTTTTTAGGAGGTTTCCGCACAATGTCGTCTTGCCAGCGCCAGATGGAGCCGAGACAACAATTACCATCGGTGCCCTTTGAATTTCTTTTCCAAAAAATTTATTAAATTTGTCCATACTGCTTTGTTATTCCCTGAAAGTCCCCTCAAATTACTCAATATTTTGAACCTGTTCGCGGAATTTTTCCAGTTCAGTCTTTAAAGTCACCACAGAATGAGCAATGTATTGGTCGTTTGATTTTGACCCGATGGTGTTTATTTCTCGGTTCATTTCCTGCGCAAGAAAATCGAATGTTTTTCCAATCGGTTCTTTCTGTTTCAAATATTCGTAGAATTTCTTGAAATGACTCTCCAGCCGCGCGATTTCTTCTGAAATATCGGACCTGTCTGCAAACAGGACAATTTCTTTTAATATTCTCTCTTCGTCTTCTGGCGCAACGGATAATCCAGCCGCTTTTATTCGTTCTTCGAGTTGCTGGCGGTATCGCTTGACAACTTCCGGGGCGCGTTTTTTTACTTTTTCGAGTTCAGACTGCATGTTCTTTATTCGATTTTTCAAATCCTCTTCTAAATGTTTTCCTTCCTTTGTTCGCATGGAGAGGAAATCTTTCAATGCCCTGTCTATGCCGAGTTTCAGCTGTTTCCATGTCTTTTCGTCTTCCACTGCTGGTTGAAAAGAGGTCATAACCCCGGGCGCTTCCAGGATAAGTTCCAGGTCAACCTCGTCTTCGCACCCAATCTCTTTTGCAAGTTTCCTGAACTGTCGCGCATATTCTTTTGCCAGTTCTCTGTTAATCTCAACGGGTTTGACCTTTGCTCCTGGAATTAAAACAGCGGTAATCCTGACTGTGACCTGGCCGCGCACCACATGTTCAGCAATAAGTTCGCGTATGTGAACCTCGTAAACGTAAAAATCGTTTGGCAGTATTACCTGAATTTCCATCTGGCGGCGGTTGACAGAGTAAATTTCGACGGTAACCTTCTTTGGTCCCACTGTTAACTCCGCTTTTCCATAACCGGTCATTGATTTCATATTTCAAATATGCCTTAAATTCTGATTAATTAGAATATTTTATTTTGTTTCTCTTGCTTCAGGTAAATCATCAATAATTATACCGGCAATACGGTTAACAACCTTTGACGCCGCGACAAAACCGAATACGGCGGTGACAAAAACTGCCGTCCCCATGCCCGTCTTGCAATCCAGACTTGTTCTTCGTGTTTTATTTTCGCATCCATCTAAAATCGGACTTCTCGTTGGTTCTTCGGAAAACACGGCTTCAACATTCATTGGATTTGGCAATCGCGGAAAGCCGTATTTGACCCGCAGTTTTTTTCTAACCTCTTGCAATAATCTGTCGTGGTTTACCATCGAAAGGTCTGCGAGTCTCACCTTTGTCGGGTCTGTTTTTCCGCCGGCCGCGCCTGTGATTATCAGGTTCAGTCCGAGTTCCTTGCAACGATGTGCTAAATAACATTTCTTCGAAGGAGTGTCCATTGCGTCAATCACGTAATCAAAACGGGTTCCAAGAATTGTGTCGGCGGTGGAGTACGTAAAAAATAATTGATGTGCGACAATCTCGCACGACGGGTTGATTTTTCGAAGTCTTTCAGCCGTTGCCTCGACCTTTGGTCTGTGGAACTCGCCTTCAAGTGCGTGCAACTGGCGATTTACATTGCTTTTGCAAATTTCGTCGAAATCCACGATTGTAATTTTGCCGACTCCGCAACGGGCAAGTGCTTCAGCTGCCCATGAACCAACTCCGCCAAGTCCAATTACGCAGACGCTCGAAGCGGCGATTTTTTCCATCGCCGTTTTTCCATACAACCTGAACAAGCCGCCAAATCTGACCTGGTAATCATTCATAACCAGAAGTAAAGAAACACATCTATTTATAACCAATGATAAAATGAACAATCAATTTGGAAAATGTGAAATGAAATAGTGTGGGGACAATTAAATAGAAATTTCAACAGGATAAGCCGAGTTTCACAGTAAATCGCAAGAAGTAAGTGTTTAATTAAGGAAGGATTTATATATCTTTCTATGTTTTGTTGAACTAACTTTAAATAAAAAGACCGGGAAAATTGTTTCTCCCGGTCTTTTTGTTGTGGGGTTGGTTATTTTTATTGTGCTGGTTGACGGATAATTCTGTAGAATCTTGTTGCAACGTTAGCCTGGATAGTTTCCTGCCACGAGAGTTCGGAAATGGACTGTCCAGCATTTACAGTTCCGTTGGGTGCGTCGTTCCAGACTTGTAGGTTTAATGAATATTGGATTTTGTATGTGTTGCCGGGGACTCCCGTCCATTTCAAAGCCACCGGGCTACTGCCAGGTTTGACTTCGAGCCGTTTGACTTCAAATCCGTACATGGATTGGAGTGTTTCCGCGCGTTCCGCAGGGTATCCAAGCGCGGCAAAGTTGAGTCTGCCTCTTGGAACGTGGCAATCCTGGCATTTAAGCGCGTTTTCCTTTGGTGCGACCATGTGGTTCTGAATCCAGAACATTTCAGTTTGAACCCATCCGATTTTTCCGCTGAATTCTCTGCCAACATACGCCATGCCAGCGGCAATTGCGTTAGTCCAGTTAAACGATTTCCAGTAAGCGTTTGTATCCGCCCCGAAGAGGTGTGGAACAACAAGGGTTTTCCGCTCGGCATCGTATGGTTGTTTTCCGCGGAAGTGTTTAACTGGCATGATTCGGGCGTTTGGGTCGTTAATATCGCCATAGAGTTTGTTGATTTTTACCACCTTTGTTGGGTCAATCTGGTCATCAACAAGCATAAAGTCCACCTTTCCATTGAACCAGACGTATTCGGGACGAACGTTTTTTGCCCATGTAAAGTTGCCTTTTTGCGTGTCGTAAATCGGGTCGCCGTTTTCGTCTCTTATAACGATGTTCTGTCCGTTTGTGCCCTTAATACCTGCGGTAGACCAGTCCCAGGACATTTTCGTTGTCCGACCGCGAGCGAATTCGGGAATATGACAGGTCTGGCATCCTACGCGCGAAGTGTGGGCGTTCAACCTGTCTGCATTATTGCCATTATGTGGGGCGGCAGTATGACAGGTCTCGCAACTCTTGCTGTCGGCATAGTCTTTTGAATAGGTTGTGCCAGCGATTTTATGGGCGGTGGTTTTGTGGCATTGGGCGCAACTGAAATTGTTTGTACCGCCCATGTGAACGTCCAGTTCGCGGCTTGGATTGTAAAGGCTGGAATCAAGGTCACCATGTTTTACGGCGTCGCCGCCGCCGCCAAAGAAGTGGCAGGCACCGCATGTGGCGCGGCTTGATTTGCCAACATTGCGGGCAACATACAGCAGGTCAACTGGCTGATACGTGACGCCGCTGAAATTCGTTGTGCCAGGTCCTGTCCATGGAGCCCCGGCCATTGTGGGGAATTTTTTATATGTTCCAGTTGTATCGTGGCAAACAAGACAGTCAACCTTTGTGGCATCGTTGAAATTGAAAGTTTTATCCTTATAACCAATGCCAGCGTGACAACTCGTGCAACGCGGTTCATTTGACGGCACAGCAATGCAGTAATTGTTTATTATAGTATTTTTTCCGTAAACTCGTCCTGTGTTTGTGTCGGTATGACTCCACGTCCAATGGGCAGTTTGCATAATCTGGTTTGCGGCAGAGGAATGACACATTGTGCAGGTTGAAGAATCTGTGTATGATTGCAACCATGAATGGTTTGCCGCAAATACTGGCATAACCAGAATTACTAATGCGATTATTCCCAAACACATTGTTTTTATGGTGGGGAGTCTGATAGCGTTATTAAAATTCTTCACAGTTTTCATATATATATGAATTTATAAATATGTAAATATATTTTCTATTATTGTTTTATAAGCATTAGTTTTATTAATGTTTTATAATAGTTAATCTTAACTATTCGTTAATATTTTAGTGGTTTTTGTAAAATGGATGTATCGGTCTGAATAAGAAAAATTTTATGTAGTCTGTTTTTGTTTCATCTACCCCCCCGCATTTTGTTTCATTATTATCTACTATTTATCTTATTTGCTAACTTTCAAACGATACGATTAATAGGGGCACAGAATTAAAATTAGATTTGCAAAATTTGTTGAAGTTTAGCAGGATTCTGGACTGATGATTTTCTGAGTTTTCATTAAGGCGCTTGCAATGAAAAAAGTATTTAAAACGGGTTTCTGGGTTTTGTTTTCATTGTGTGGGGCGTGGGCTTACGCCACAATCGCTTTCCACCGTAATGAACATATAAATTCCGTATATATATTAATTGCCGCCATTTGCAGTTACGTCATCGGCTTCAGATTTTATTCAAAGTGGATTGCGGCAAAGGTTCTTGCTCTTGATGATAAACGCGCCACGCCGTGCGAAGTTCACGAAGACGGGAAGGATTATGTTCGAACAAACAAGTGGATTGTGTTTGGACATCATTTTGCGGCAATTTCAGGTCCTGGACCGCTCGTTGGACCTGTGCTTGCGGCACAGTTTGGATATTTGCCCGGGACGCTGTGGATTTTAATTGGCGCTGTTCTCGGGGGGGCGGTTCAGGACTTTGTAATTCTTGCCTTTTCGATGCGGCGGGACGGAAAGTCGCTCGGCAAAATTGTAAAAGATGAGATTAACACGCCTGCCGGGTTAATTTCGCTTGTTGGCATTCTTGCTATTATGACGATTCTGTTGGCTGTGCTTGCGCTTGTCGTTGTTAAAGCGCTTGCGGAAAGTCCGTGGGGAGTTTTCACCGTCGGCGCAACAATCCCCATTGCAATGTTCATGGGCGGATACATGCGGTTTATCCGTGTGGGCAAGGTTCTTGAAGCTTCTGCCATTGGCGTGGTTTTATTGTTGCTTGCAGTTTGGGGCGGAAAACTTGTTTATGCGGACAGGGAAGGTTTATCAAAGATTTTTACAATCAGCGCAGAGCCATTGGCATGGACAATAATCATTTATGGATTGGCGGCAAGCGTTCTGCCTGTGTGGTTGCTTCTTGCTCCGCGCGACTACTTAAGCACTTTCATGAAACTTGGCACGATTTTCATCCTCGCCATAGGCTGTTTCTTTGTATTGCCAGATTTAAAATTTCCCGCTATCAGTAGGTTCATAGACGGCTCAGGGCTTGTGGTGGCGGGTAAACTGTTCCCATTTTGTTTCATAACCATTGCCTGCGGGGCGATTTCTGGATTTCACACTCTAATTTCCAGCGGCGTTACACCGAAAATAATAACAAGGGAAACTTATGCGCGCGGGATTGGATACGGCGCCATGTGTCTTGAATCGCTGGTGGCGATTATGGCGATGATTGCTGCTTGCACATTGGAGCCAGGTGTTTATTTGAGTATGAACGTAAAAGGCGTGGGCGACACTTACGCCGCCGTTGCCGCTGATACAATTGCAAAGGTTACTGCCGCAGGTTTTCCAATCTCCATCGAAACAATGGAGAATCTTGCGAAACAACTCGGCGAGCACACGCTGTTCGGACGCACTGGCGGCGCGGCAACCCTTGCGGTTGGCATGTCATTTGTCCTGAGCACATTTACGCATGGCAAGTGGCTCGACCTGTGGTATCACTTTGCCATTATGTTCGAAGCGCTGTTCATTTTGACGACGCTGGATGCTGGGACAAGGGTTGGACGCTACATTCTGCACGATGCGCTCGGACACCTCTGGAAACCGCTTGGTGACACAAAAAACATCTTTGCCAACATACTGGCAAGCGGAATTATGGTTTCGTTGTGGGGGTATTTTCTGATTCAGGGTGTCCGCGACCCGCTCGGAGGTGTAAATTCGCTCTGGCCACTGTTTGGTATTGCGAATCAGATGCTTGCGGTGATTGCCCTCTGTCTTGCAACAACGATTATTCTAAAATCATGTCTTCTTAAACTCGATAGTCAGAGCAATTTGCTCTTACCTGTAATTCTCAAGAAGACGGCGCCCGCATTGATTGCTCTGTTGCCAATGATATGGCTTTTGAGCGTCACGTTTACTGCAGGATATCAGAAGATTTTTCATCCAGACCCGAAAATTGGATTTATCTCTGCCGCTAAAAAATTAGAGGAAAAATCTCCATCTTTGCAAAAGGCTATGGAAGAGGCGATTAAGATTGGCGATGCCACGAAGATAAAAGCTGCTGAAACAAACCTCAAAGCCAATCGCGCCCTGATTTTTAATAACAAACTGGACGCCGTCGTGGCGGCGACGTTCATAACCCTTGTCTCAATTATAGTTTTATTGAGCATCAAAGAATGGATAATGCTTATTGCAAGAAAACGCGCGCCTCAACTTCACGAATCACCAGTTGTCTGGCTTCCAGACTACGCAGTTGTGGAAGGTAAGCCAATAAAATGGCTGGGCTGGCTTACATTGTTTATGTTTGCCATAAAAGAGATATCTGGACAGGCGCAGGTAGAGCGGGCGGAAAAATTGCTTATGAGCAATCAATGCGTTTGCCATCATCACAATCATCTAATTTCCACTGGTTCAATTTCTCCAGAAGATATCAAGAAGCAGGCTTTCCTTAACGCTACAGACCACAGATTCAGAAATATTAACAGGTGTTGTTAGAGCGAGAAATTATACTTTTTTACCAATCCATTTTTTAAATTAAGAAAAATTTTGTTCCTGAGAAATCGCGACATTTTAGCACTTTTTGTTAAAAGGAAAAATATGCCGTATTTGAATATTTTGTATGCAATTGCGCATCATTAAAGGGGGTGAAATATATGATAAGTCACAAAACAGGAGAATATATTTTATTCATCAAATTCCCCAAAAAGATGAAAAGAGTTGGAGATAAAAAATTTATCCATTTAATTGTTCAGTAAAAAGAATCTATTATTTCCTGGTTTGGTTTTTCTTTTATTTTCATTGCCGAATGGAGAAATTTTCCGACCTAAATTAAATGTTATTGGGCTGAATATTTCTTAATTGTTTGGAAGTCAGTGGTTAAATTCTAACCACGACTAAGATATCGAAAAGGCAAATTTGAGTTAATGGCTCGGCAAATTTAGCTTTTAATTAACTTGAATAGCAAAGAATCGCGTTAATAACCTATAACCTTGTAGAATCGCATTTGATATTTATTAGTGTTTGGGTCATAAAAATCTAAAACATTGCTTGTTAGATTTGTCTTGTGAATTGTTTCCCATGAACCAACTGTCAGATTTGTCTTTACTGATATTTCAATTTTAATTCCAACATCTCCGATAATTCTTAATCCGAATAGATTGGTAGAATGATTGTATAATGGCGTTATTGTTGAGATGGAAGGAGTCCATAAAGCAGTTGGTCTTCCACAGTAGGTAGTATTCCACCCATAAGTGCCAGAAAGATAATAAATTGTTGAAGGTGTGGAGTAAAAAGAATCCCCGCAGGCAACAGGAGCGTCACCAATAAAATAAACTCTCCCTAAAAGCCCACACCCGTAAAA